>CAZRYM010000071.1:0-10379 GCA_964604305.1 uncultured Thermotogaceae bacterium
GACGAATTTTCGGTCCATGGCCTTTGCCAAAGATTTTCCCAGAGAGGTTTTCCCAACTCCGGGAGGACCTACCAAACAGAGTATGGGTGCTTTTAGTCCTTTGGAAAAAGACCTTGCCGCCAAGTATTCCAAAATTCTCTTTTTGACCTCATCCAGTCCGTAATGATCGGTATCGAGTACGCTTCGAGCCTTTTTAATATCGATGATATCATCAGATTCTTCATTCCACGGCATCTCCAAAAGCCAATCGATGTATGATCGAATGACAGTGGATTCCGCTGAAAAAGTGGGTGATTTTTCCAGCCTTTCCAACTGTTTATATGCCTTTTCTTCTACTTCTTCAGGGAGGGAGGCCTCTTCAATCCTTTCTCTGAGTTCCATGATTTCAGGGTCACCGGTACCGTCAAGCTCTTCCTTGATGGTCTTCATCTTCTCCCTGAGATAATATTCTTTTTGGTTCTGCTCCAGCTTTCCCTTGACCTTTTTTTCAAGATCCTCTTCTATTTTAAGCAATTCGTTTTCTCTTAAAAGGATTTCCAATAAGAGTTCCAGTCTGTTTTTTGGATGAACAATTTCCAGTAAAACCTGTTTTTCCTCGAGTTTTAAAGGGAGTATGGATGCAACAAGATCGGCGAATTTGTCGGTATCCTCAGTACTCTCCAATGCCTGAAGAGCTTCATTGGGTATCCTGCGGGTGAACTGAAAAAATTTTCTTGCCTCTTCTTTCACTTTTCTTACCAGCACTTCCAATGATTTTGTGTTTCTAAATTTGACTTGCAGAATTTCCACTTTTGCCGAAAGGGAATCGCCGTCTTGTAAACCCCCGACTATCTTTCCCCTAACCACCCCTTCAACCAGTACCTTAAAGGAGTTGTCGGGGAGTTTCATCAGTTGCATGATCCTCGCAACAACACCGTGGATATATAAATCTTCCTCTACAGGGTCGTTTTCCTGTATGTCCTTTTGAGAACAAAGAAACAGGAATCTGTTTTTTTTCTCAATTGAATTTTCCAATGAATTCAAGGATTTTTCCCGTCCGATGTAAAAGGGAATAACTGATCCCGGATACACCAGCATATTAGTTCGCATGGGAATGACGGGAAGTTCTTCAGGGATATCTTCGGACCCCTTTCCCTCGGTGGCGAAATCCTCTAGTGCCTTAAACTTTGCCATATCGTACCTCCATTTTATAATCAGTTCGTTTATTTAATTATACGCTAAATCTCTTTTTTTATTTCAACGTTACATCCGCGTTTATTCCCCTGAGTTTTTCCGCAATTCGATCATAGCCACGGAATATGTGATCCACTTCCTGTATAAGTGTTTCCCCTTTTGCCGCCAAACCGGCCAATATCAAAGCTGCAGCGCACCTCAGATCGGTTGCAAAGACCGGAGCTCCCTGTAATTCATCTTGTCCGGTGATGATGATGTTCTGATTTCTGACGAAGGCGTGTGCCCCAAGCCTTCTCAATTCTTCGGCATGAGAATTTCTTTCCGGAAAAACACAATCATTGATGACAGAACGGCCCTGGGATAGTGTCAATAGTGTTGTCATCTGGGGTTGCATGTCGGTGGGAAAATACGGGTATATATCAGCCCTTATGTAAGTACTCTTCAGTGTTGTTTTTGTTTCCTTTGTGTAAACAGTTGTTCCCTTGATTTCAAAGGGAGCATTCATTTTTAAAAGCTCATGAGTAAGGGCTTTATTATGGTCCGGAATATAACCGTTTACAGTTATAGCACTGTTTGTAATCAATCCGGCTATAAGATACGTTCCCGCTTCCATCCGATCGGGTATGACTTCAAATTCGATCCCGTGAAGTTTCTGAACGCCTTCTATCCTTAAAGTTGACGTATCTTTTCCCGTGATAATTGCCCCCATCTGCATCAGAAAGTCAATGAGCTGGCTGATTTCCGGTTCTTTGGCAGCATTATTTATGACAGTGGTTGTTCCTTCAAGCTTAACCGCAGCGGAGAGAATCTGTTCTGTAGCCCCCACCGATGGAAAAGGCAGGTTGACTGTGACCTCTTCGTATTTGTTTTTTCTTTCCGTAAAAACCACACCATGTTCAATCCGGTTCTCAAAGCCCAGTTTTTTCAGTCCCATCAGGTGCAGATCCACCGGTCTTGGCCCGATAGAACATCCCCCGGGTAATGGAACTCCCGCCTCATTGTGAATGACGGATAGTGGTCCCAGGATGTTAAACGAAGCTCGCATTTTTCTGATGAGATGATATGGAACTGAATTCTTGCAAGTTGAATGAGCCTTTATTTCAATAACACCGTTCTCAAAGACCGTTTCGATATTCAAAGATGAAAGAATGTCAAGCATGGTTCGGACATCTTCCAAATCGGGAACACGTTTGATCAGGATTCTTTCATTTGTTAACAGACTTGCCGCAAGAATAGGCAATACAGCGTTTTTTGAACCACTGACCTCTACCACTCCGCTTAATTTCTTTCCCCCTCTAATCAACATTTCTGACATATAACCCCCCCCAGGTAATTATTCAAGATCGATTACAGTAACACCGGTACCCCCTTCTTTGGGTTTGCCGATTCGAAAAGAGGTGATTCTCGGATCGTTGTTTAAATAATCCCAAACTCCCTCGGCCAACCTTCCGGTTCCCTTTCCGTGAACGATATAAGCGATCTTTTGATTTCTAACCATCATGTTTTCCAAAAAGGCGTTAAGTTTTTCGACACCTTCCTCAACTGTATTACCTCTTATATCAAGTCTGTGTGAATTGTAGCCCCCGCTTTGCGACTGCTTTGAGATTTGAGAATTCACGATGCCGTAATAGGCATATTTTTCCTCACGTTCTCTGTCGGGGATCTCGTCCTTTTTAGCAGGGACAAGATTTTCAGCAACTACTTCAACCTTTAATGGTCCATTTTGAACCATAATTTTCCCGTCATGCTTATCGATGACCTCCAAGGCTACCTCTGTTCCCTTTATCTTCACCCAGTCTCCCTGACTGATCTTATCATATTCAACCTTTTCTTCAGACCTGTCAGCTTTAGCCAATTTCGATTTTAAAATCTTTAGTTTTTTCTTTTTCATCTGATCGAGTTTTTCATTAACCTGCTTCACTTCATCTAAAGAAGCTGACTGGCTTTTTTTTACTTTACTGACGGCTGTTTCAGCTTCCTTTTTCAATTCAGTGAGGAAATCATCCAGTTCGTCGATATCCTCCATGAAGCCTTCAATTTTCTTTTTTCTGAGCTTTTCCAATTTTTCCTGCATTAGTGTTTCCTGAGATTCCAGGTTCTTTCTCAATTCCGTTGCCTTGGTCTTTTCAGATTCCAGGATTTTCTTTTCATCGTGTAAGGTGTTTAATATTTCATCCACATTGGCATATTCCTTTGTTTTAAATTTTTCCGCACCCTCAAGTACTTCATCGGGTACACCAAGACGTTTTGCAATCTCAAAGGCATTGGAACTTCCCGCCAGTCCGACTCTCAGATTGTAAGTGGGCGAAAGGGTTTCCACATCAAAACTAACCGATGCGTTGATCAATTCTTTCCTCCCGAAACAGTATAGTTTTAGGGGAGAAAGATGTGACGTGACAATGATCATGGCCTGTTTCTCCAGCAGGACTTCCAGAAGACCGAGGGCAAGAGCAGCCCCTTCCACCGGATCTGTACCGGCTCCCAGCTCATCCAGCAGGACCAGAGTTCTCTCGTTAGCCAATTTGACGATATGCGTGATGTTTTTTAGATGTCCTGAGAATGTACTCAAAGACTGTTCAATGGATTGTTCATCACCAATATCGGCCATAATGTGATCGAAGTATCCTATTTTGCTCCCTTTGTCAGCCAATATGGGAATCCCGCAAAGTCCCATAAGATGTGAAAGTCCAACAGTCTTTAGTGTAACGGTTTTCCCTCCTGTATTAGGTCCCGTGATAACAATTCCCCGTTTTTCGTTTCCCAAAGAAACGGTGATGGGGACACAGTTTTCGCCAATCAGCGGATGCCTGACGTTCAGAAGTGTAAAATCCGCCTTTTCAGAAAGTTCCGGAACCACACCCTTGTTTTTAATGGCATACTTTGCCTTGGTCCACAACAGGTCAAATTCAACAAGGTTTAGGTTGTTGGTGTCAAATGTTTCTATATTGTTGAGGATATACATGGAGAGCTCTCGCAATATCCGATTGATCTCTTCACGCTCTCTATCGTGTATTTCCTTTGACTTGTCGTTGAGTTCCAACAACGCCTCCGGTTCCATGTAATAGGTAGCTCCTGATGATGACGTTGAATGAATAATCCCCTTAATGCTGGAACGGCTTGTGTTTTTAATGGGCAGTACGTAACGGCCGTCTCGGAGGAAATAACTGGGTTGCTGGAGGTTGTTGGAAAAAGCAGAGGAGATGTATGAATCCAATTTGTTTTTAAGGCTGTTGAGTATTCTTCTTTTTTCAACTCTTATTTCTTTCAATTTTACAGAAGCCGAATCCTTGATCTCTCCCTGTTCATCTATTGCATTCTCGACCTTTTTTGTAAAAGTCTCAAATCCGGAAAGTCCGTCAATCAGAAATTTGATTAACGGGTAAGGTTCTTCCAGTTTCTCAAACCAGTCGATGAGGTTTTGAATACCCAAGACGGTGTTTTTGACCTTTAACAGTTCCAAGGGCTCCAGGACATCTCCGTTTCTCACCTTCTCGATTTCTTCTCTTACATCGAAAATCCCGCCAACGGGAGGTTCACCCTCCTGAATCATCAGATGCAACATCTCCCGTGTTTTTTTTAATTCTTCACGGGGATTTTCCAAGGGACTGAGATGAAGAGTTTCTGTTCTGCCATAATTAGAGAAGGCATACTCCTTCAATTTATCCAGTACTTTTTGAAATTCAAGTTTAGTTTGTGAAAATACTTCCATTTACCGTCAATTCCTTTCAAAAATCTATTTTCTCAACAACATCCTTCAGATCCTCTTCCATCACATGCAGATAATTCTGTGTAGTGGAGAGGTTTTTGTGGTTCATCAACTCTTTTATCTTATACAGTGAAACGTCTTTGTTCATAAGGGCAGTAGCAAAAGTATGTCTGAGTACATGTGGTCCCATCTTCTTTTTTTCCAGACCGCACATCTCCAGGTATTTTTTCACCATTCGATAAACAGCCGTTCTATCCATAGGCTTTTTCCGGTAGGTTAAAAAGATAAAATCCGAATCAGCCTCTATTTTTCGTCTTTCGTGTAAATAGTCTTCAAAGAGAAGGGATATTTTCTGATTGATGTACACATAATCCATCTCCTGGCCTTTTCTCATGACTTCCAGGGAATACCTGCCGGTTCGGTCTTTCATTTCACAACCCATTTGCATGGATGTGATTTCGCTGACACGCATTCCTGTTCCCAATAGCAGGCTAACGATCATCTTATCCCTGAGCCCTACAAAGCCTGTTGCCTGCTCACTGATGGTTTGCATCAGCAGGTGGTATTCTTCCTCGTGAAGGAAAACGGGGTTTTTCCGTCTCAGCTTAATAGATTTTACATCTTTTGCCGGGTTTTTTGACACGATTCCTCTGGAATACAGGTAATTAAAAAAGGATTTGATGGAAGAGAGTGTTCGATTCTTTGTGCGTTCGTTCACGTCTTTACTGAAGACAAAATCTTCTATATCTACAAGTTGCAGTTCATCAAATGCCAGTGATTCTGTTTCAAGAAAATCGAAAAACTTATTCAATTCCCGAGTGTATTCTTTGATAGTTGCAGGTGAATAGTGCTGTAATTTCATCCACCTGGAAAATCTTTCCAAGTTCTTTCTCATGATTGACCCCCAATAAAAACCAAATATCGATAAACATAACAAGTCCTTTTTTTGTTTTAAAAAAGGAAAAGGTGTTTCTTTTGATCCCCACAGATAAAAAAATACCAAAATCGGTTATAGAATGACGGTAAATACTGCCGGCACTCTCAAATAAAATAGACTTTAACGTTTCTGATAAGCCGTGCCATGACCAATAAAGGCTGTCATATTCCCGTCTTCCAAGTGATTCGTAAAATTCTCTCACCTGGTTAAAATCCGTATCATTTTCACTCATGTAGCCTGAAAATAAAGTTGGTGCTTTTTTGTAAACCAGCCTTTTCCAAAGGGGTCCCCATTCACCCTTATCGTACTTCAATAATTCAAAGGCATACGATGTCAGATCTTTTACTTTTTTCAAAGCTAACGGTCATCTTCTTCTTCATCGTTTTGCTTGTCCAGGTACTGCTTCAGTTCGTTCATGTTAAAGTCGTTGATAAAAGTTCTGAATTCTCTTTTCTCCTTCTCTTCCTCATCTGTTCTTTCGGATGCGATAGAACCACTCATTCCCGCTTCAAGAAGGACTTCACTTGTGACGTATACCGGAAGGTCCAGTTTGTTGGCGATCACGAGGCAGTCTGAAGGACGGGCGTCCAATTCAACGAATCTGTCGATGTTTTCGCCCTGTTGATTAGCGTTGATCTTTTTAACAACCAGATTGGCCAAAAAGGTTCCATTTTTAATGGAATGAATCACTACATGCTCAAAAGCACCCCCCATGGACTCCACAGCCGATATCAGCAGGTCATGAGTCATGGGCCGGATCAAGTGAAAATTTTCTATGGACATGGCCAAAGCCCAGGCCTCGCAGGCCCCTATCCATAAATAAACCTTTTTGTCCGTTCCCTCAACGTTTAATTCAAGGACCGGTGTATTGTTGTTTTTGTCCATTAAGAGCTTTCCAATAATAGCTTTCTTCATTCATTCACCACCAAATTAACTCCTTTTGAAGTACGAATCAAGCTGTGAGAAAGGGAGTTTGTACTTTACCGGCCTGCCATGCGGGCAGGAGAAGACGTTATAAGTCTTCATTTCCTTTAAAAGGTCTTCCGCCTGCTCTATCGTGATGAAATCGCCGGTTCTAAAGGCATTGTGGCAGGCTATGGTTGCATAGACGTTATCAAATACTTCGCTTTCCTTTTCAAGATCGGTTAATCTGAATTCGTTTATTATTTCCGTAAATACTTCCCGGGCTTCTGTTTGCCTTATCAGATTTGGTATTCCGGTTATTTTTGTCCGTTTATTGAACAGCTCATAATCAAATCCCAGTTGCGCAAAGGATTCGCGTTTATCCCGGAGGATTTGCCCGGATGCCAAATCCAGGTCCATTTCCAACGGTTCAAGCAGTTTTTGTGTTTGTAATTTCTTTTCTTTGTTCCTGATCTTTTCGTAAAGGACCCTTTCGTGAGCTGCATGAAAATCGATTAAAATCAGTCCGGAGTCGTCTTCTGTTACAACATAGCGTTTTTTGACAATCCCCAAAACCTTATCGGTTGAAAAGACAGTTTGTTTATCTGTTCCCGCCTGTTTTAAAAAAGGTTGCCGGTGTAAGACAGCCTCTTGGTCATATCTGTCCCTACCGGAACTTTTGGAACTTGTGTCTCTATAAGGCTCATATTTCAAGTCTTTCACAAAATTACGCTCCGAATGGAAAACGGCCTTGATGTTTGTTTCGCTTTTCGGCCTATCGGTCTTTTCACGAATGGAGCTGTTTGAGAATGACTCCCTTATCTCCATAGAATGATTTGAAAAGGCTGATTTTAGGGCGTTTTTAATGAGACTGTAAACGGCACTGCCATCTGAATACTTCACTTCCAGCTTTTGAGGATGGACGTTGATATCGACTTCAGATTTGGGTATTTCCAGAAATAAAACTGCCAGTGGATATCTCCCCTTACCCAGCATCGGTGTGAAAAAATCTCTTACGGCTGCGTATACCACCGGATCCTTTACATATCTTGAATTGACAAATGCCGTTATTCCGGTCATATTCGGTCTGCTGACTTGGGGTGAACTGATGCTGCCCCTGACACAAAATGATCCCTGTTGGTGGTTGAGTTCCAATAAATCTTTGGAATCGTTTACCTTCAAGACTGTTTGAATTCTGCTTGATAAAGGTTCTTTCATACATTTGTAGACACTGTTTGAATCTCTAATAAATTCAAAGCCCACATCGGGTCGTGCCAACAGGAACTTTTCAAGGACATCCAGGACATATCGAGACTCAGATGCAGAAGACTTTAGAAATTTTCTTCTGGCAGGAACGTTGTAAAAGAGATTTCTCACCTCTATAGTGGTTCCGGTATTCATGGAGATCTTTTTTTCTTCTCCCAGGCTTCCGCCTCTGAAAAACAACGATAATCCTACGTCATCGCCACTTGTTTTAGAGGAAATGTAAAATTCGGAAACAGATGCAATAGACGATAAAGCCTCGCCTCTGAAACCAAAGGTGTCCAGATTCAGAATATCATCCCATCTTTCTATCTTGCTTGTTGCGTGGGGCTGAACGGCCATATGGATGTCGCTGTTTGAAATGCCGGAGCCGTCATCCGATACTTTTATCGAGTCTTTGCCGCCGTTTTTAATTTCAAGTTTTATGAAAGAAGCACCCGAATCCAATGCGTTTTCGATCAATTCCTTGACAACGGAACCGGCGGATGTGACCACTTCTCCCGCAGCTATCTTCATGTAAATGTCCTGAGATAGTTGTTTTATTGGCAAAGGGATCATCTTCTTTTCAAAGCGACTGTAAATGCCAGTATTCCTACAGATACCGAAAGATTAAGTGAGTCCATCTCCCTTTTCATAGGAATACGAACTGTCACGTCGCATTTTTCCTTAACAAGTCGTCTGATACCCTTTCCTTCGTTCCCAAACACCAGGATACTCTTTTTCTCCCATTCCACCTGATCGTAATCAGTACCATCCATATCTCCGGAATAGATCCAAAATCCGGCGGATTTTACGTTATCGAGAAACCTGGAGAGGTTTACCGTCTTGATCACAGGCATATGAAAGACCAATCCGGTGGATACTTTAATAACAGTCGGGTTGACCTGTACGGAATTGTCCTTTGTTATAACGACTGCATCTGCACCGGCACCATAAGCCGTTCGGATGATGGCGCCAAAGTTTTGCGGATCGTTTATTTGATCCAGGACGATGAGAAAGCCTTCATCCTGATTTGTCTTTTTACTGATATATTCTTCTTCGGGAAGGTATGAAAAATCCTTAATATCCGCAAATATGCCCTGGTGGCTGACCCTCTCCCCAAGGAGATTATCAAGAGTTTTTGAAGGAACCAAAGAAAAACTGAAACCTTTTGCTTTCAATTCGTTCTTTAAGTCTTCTATATTACCCTCAGCATCTTTGGATATATAAACATTTTTGATGGTTGTTCGACGATCACTCATGAGTAATTCTTTAATGACATTTCTTCCGAAAACTTTCAAGATATTCCCCCCCCGGAAATCACTGCTTCTATTATAACACTTAATAAGGTAGAGAATTAAATGATTATATTTTGTGTATAATATATCGAAAAGGAGATGATTCGGATGCAGAATTTTAATGTGGATATTCATTTTGATCTGATGATGTTAGTGGAGGAACAACGAAGAAAAGGAAGAAAGAACGTGATCAAAGAGGATTACATACCCGGATTTCGAGAGGGCAATTTCCGGCTGGTTGTTTCTTCCCTTTACATTGACGATATCTTTTTGCCGGAAATGGCCTTGAGAAAGTGCTTGGATCAGATTAGCGGACTGTACCAGGAAATAAAGGAATCCGGTGAAGAGTTGAGGTTGTGTAAGACTTATTCTGACATAGAGGAGCTTCAAAAAAGCAACCAAATCGGTATTATGTTGGCCTTTGAAGGGGTTGAACCTCTGTATAACGATTTGAATTTGTTGGATATTTTTTACGAGCTGGGGGTTAGGATCATGGGGATCAACTGGTCTCGTAGAAATTACGCTGCAGACGGCAGTTTTTTTGCCGCCAGAAGAGAGGGGAAAAAAGGCGGGCTCACCCCCTTCGGAGTAGATTTGGTGGAGCGGGCAGAAGAGCTGGGGATGATCATAGATGTGAGCCATCTCAATGATGAGGGTTTTGATGATGTGGTCCATTTCACACAAAAACCTTTTATTGCAACCCATTCCAATTCCAGATCACTTGTTCCGAGTATGCGCAATCTCACTGACGAACAGATAAAAACAGTTGGAAAAAGAGGCGGGTTAATCGGTATTAATTCAGCCAACAAATTTATCAGCAATGAAGATGAAACTTCCAATATAGCCGCTTTTGTGGACCATATTCTGAAAATTAAAGACCTTATCGGAATCGACCATGTGGCACTGGGCTTTGATTTTTGTGATTTTGGCATGACGGATGATTTCAAAAAACAAATGACAGTAAAGGGAAGGTCTTTTTTTAACGTGGTTCGTGGACATGGCGATTTGAAAAACGTTGAAAAGGAAATGCTCAAACGCGGGCTTGATGATGAAGAGATTGAGAAGGTCTTTTCCGGGAATTTTATTAATCTTATAAGGAACCATTTGTGATAGATTGAAA
>CAZRYM010000072.1:0-10377 GCA_964604305.1 uncultured Thermotogaceae bacterium
ATTTTATTATTAGTTTTTATCTACATTACTATTTGATATTGAACACGAATCATGTTATAATTTAAGCTCTCTTAACTTTATATTTTTTTACAAGGTGGTGATTTTTTTAAAAGTTACCTGCATAATTGAACGTTCTTTTCAAAATGACAAAAACAACCTTTTAAGGAGGACATCATGAAAAAAACAAAGATTTTTGTTATTCTTCTGACTCTTATGTTATTCCTGACTACATTTCTTGTCGCACAAAAAACAAATCACACATTGGCAATTTTAGGAACTACCGACTTACATCAGTACATCATGCCCTATGATTATATGTCGGATAAAGCCAGTCCACAGATCGGACTTTCAAAGGTTTACACACTCATTGAAGGAGCACGGGAGGAATACGACAACTCGCTTTTATTCGATACCGGAGATTTTATTCAGGGAAGCCTTGTTGGAGATCTTGAAGCTGAAGTAGAACCCTTGGTAGATTTTCACTTCCAATCCATAGTCAGGGCTTATAATGTCATAGGCTATGATGCTGTAACGGTAGGTAACCATGAAGTAACCGACTATGGACTGGAATTCTTTGAAAGAGCCAGAAGAAATGCCACATTCCCGTGGTTGTCTGCAAACATCCGTATGGTAGATGATCCGCATGCCTTTTTAACGGAACCATATGCCATCATTGAAAGAGAAATTGACGGTATTCCCATCACGATTGGGGTTATTGGGGTTACACCTCCACAAATTTCTGCTTGGGGAAGAAGATTTTTGGAAGGGGTTGTTTTTACACAGGACATGGTTACCCAAGCCGCAAAGTACATTCCCTTCCTGGCTGATCAAACAGATCTGATTGTCATGGTGGCCCACACGGGAATATCACGAGATGCTCAAGCAGAAGAAGGATACAGCGAAAACGCCGGAAACAGCTTGGCAGAACTTGGCGGAATAGATGCCATGATCTTGGGACATCAGCATTCCAAATTCCCCGGAGATTTCGCAGATGTTGAAGGCATCGACAACGACACAGGACTCATTCACGGTGTTCCCACCGTTTTACCCGGTTCATG
This sequence comes from uncultured Thermotogaceae bacterium, assembly GCA_964604305.1. Lineage (GTDB taxonomy): Bacteria > Thermotogota > Thermotogae > MWEM01 > MWEM01 > JASUTC01. Next base: position 1,059 of record CAZRYM010000072.1, read on the forward strand.
GGGATCACATCTTGGTGTGATTGAACTTCACTTAACCTATGACTGGGAAACAGGTCTTTGGGAAGTTCATGACAAAAAGGCAGAATTAAGACCGGTCACAGAAGAAACACCCTCAAACAAAAAGATTGAAGCCATCGTGAATGAAAGGCATGAAGACACATTGGAATATGTTCGAACACCAATCGGCTACACCGATACAGAAATAACTTCTTACCTTTCTCTGGTAATGGATAACCCCGTTACTCAATTGGTAAACGATGCACAAATAGCCTGGGCGGAAAGAGAATTTGAAGGTTCGGAATATGAGTGGCTCCCAATCCTAAGTGCTGCTGCACCGTTTATAGCAGGAGGACGTGGAGGTGTCAATTACTATACACATGTTCTTGGTGACATTTCAATCGGTTCTGTTACGGATATCTACATCTACCCCAATACGATTTATGTTGCCAAGCTAAACGGTAAACAGATTATCGACTGGCTTGAGGCAGCTGCATACAATTTTAATACAATCGATCCAAATTCTACTGAACCCCAAGATTTATTGAATGTGGAATTCAGAAGTTATAATTTCGATGTCATCGAAGGCATCGAATACGTTTATGATATTACAAAATCTTTGGGCAATCGTGTTGTTGAAGCAACGTATAATGGAAAACCATTAACAGCAGAAATGGAATTCCTGGTGGTCACCAATAATTACCGCGGTAGTGGTGGCGGAAACTTCCCCCATGTTGCCGATAACATCATTTTGGAAACAACGGTTATCAACAGAGAAGCCATTATCAAATACATTCAGGACAGAGAAACCATCAATCCTGTCCCCACTTTCAACTGGACATTAAAAGCGGTTGAAACAAAAGCACCTCTGTATTTCAAATCAAATCCCGATGCCGCCGGTTATATCGAAAGGGCAGATATAGAGGGAATTACCTTTAAAGAGGTCAATGAAGAAGGCTGGGGAATTTTTGAAGTCGATCTGGAAGGACTTCTGGAAAATAAATAATAAAATTCTACTGCCCTGTTTAAAAACAGGGCAGTTTTTTTTAAAAATAAATCCGCATTTAATTGTTTCACAGTTCAACCTTCTTGATAATATCTTTCAGTTCCTTCTCAGAATAAGGTTTTCCTAAATATCCATCAAATCCCGCTTTCTCAATCTTTAGTTTATCCTCATCGGAATGATACCCGGTTAGTGCTATCATAGGCGGTGAATCTTTTCCGTATTTTTCTACAATCGCTTTTCTGGCATCATAACCATCCATTATAGGCATCTGTATATCCATGAAAATTAAATCAAATCCCTGAAATTCATCCATCTTCTCAAGCGCTTCTCTTCCATGAATGGCTTCTTTTACAATAAACCCAAGTTTTTCAAGCATTTTTCGAATAATAATTCTGTTAATCCGATTATCTTCGACAATTAGAACACTTCTGTTTTTGTCAGAAATACTCCATTCTTCATGGGCTTCTTCAATTTCTTTAAATTCCTTATCTTCTGTGTATTTGATAGGCAATGTTATGGTAAAAGTTGTCCCTTCGCCTATTTTTGTACTAAAGTCCAGTTCCCCATTCATCTCATAAATGATATTTTTTACAATGGTCAAGCCAATTCCCATACCCTGATAATCCTTCGTAAAAGACATATCTCTTTGATAAAAATAATCGTAAATGTGATCCTGAATCTCTTCTTCTATCCCTATTCCGGTATCGACTACAGAAATTCTCAGTTCACCATTTTGTTCGCTTTTTCTTCTGAATTCAACTTTTATACCAACACTTCCATCAGGTGTGAACTTGATGGCATTTGAAATCAAATTATTCATGATCTGCTTGATTCTCTGCTTGTCGGAGTAAACCTTGTGAGGAAGGTCCTTTTTTTCGAAAGTATATTGTAAACCCTTCTCTTTTGCGCTGATTAAAAAGAGTCTATATGAACTTTCAAGGCATTCGTTTAAATCAAATTGCTCTCTGTGAATCTCATATTTTGCTTTTGAGATTCTACTGACTTCAAGTAGATCATCGATGATTCGATTCATTTGTGAAGCTGATTCTTTGCATAAATTTAATATATATAGAGTCTCATCGTGTAAATTCTGTTCTTCAAGTAGCTCCAAAGATCCCATAATACCCGTAAGCGGGGTTCTCATCTCATGACTCATATTGGCAAGAAAAATATCTTTTGCGTTGCTGGCAGCCTGTGCCTCAGTCATAAGGTCCATGGCCTTTGCCTTTTCCTCTATCAATTCAGCTTCAGCTCTTTTTCTCATAATAAGCTCTTCTTCAAGCTCTTCCCTTGACACGGTGCTTTGGGCAAGATTATCAGACATTTCGTTGAAGACATTAGCAACCGTTCCCAATTCATCTTCACTTTCATAATTGATTTTATGACCGAATTCACCGTTGTGGATGATCTTTAAAGCGTTATCCAGTAATTTTAGAGGTGTTAATATTTTAAAATGAACCAGTCTCATCTGATAAACAGTAAAGATCAAGAAAATGATGAGGATGGAAATGATAGCAATCCTAGCCAGCTTTAGGTGTTGGATCAATTGAGCATTTGCCTTGTTAATCATCTCATAGGTCCCTTGATTGATCTGATTCGTATCTGCCATAAGTTGAGAAGTATATAAAAAGTATTTTTCATCCTCACTAATGGAAACGGAAAAGCTCTCCCGCTCAAAATACTCTGAAAGGATTTCTCCAATTTGGAGAATATTTTCCCCTCTTTTATGAATTTTATCGATTATTGATTGTTCTCTCTCGTAAACGGATGTTTCCATTAATTCTTCCAAATAATCGTCAATTGATTTTGATATGCTCAACATTTGATCTAAAGCTCTTTCTGAAGGAAAAGCACGTAGTTCGCTAATTAAAATAGTATTTTCCGTACACCTTTTATCTATCTCTGATAAAAAATTGACTAATTCAAGCTCCTTTTTCAAATTAAAAGAAAAAAGGATGATAAATACAATCAGTATGATTACTGTAATAACAAACAGTAAAGTCGTCGTTTTGAAGACACTGCCTATTTTCATTCTTTCACAACCTCATTGATATAAAAAAACTTTGTCTTCGTTAATTTTTAAGAGGTATTTCGGTTCCAGATAATTTAGATAATTTGGTAATGAACCGTTTTTAAAGGCACCACACATTTTACACCATTGTGCCTCTGCTTCCATTGCATTTAAAAGGGACTGTGAAAGTGAAACAGAAAAATAGACACTTTCAATTGTGCTTTCAAGTTCCTTTTCTGTCATTTTGAATCTTTCTTTTAAAAAAACCCTAAAATCAGTTTGTTTGTTTTCCTTATGCTGTTCTGCCTTTATCAAAGCCCTTAGAAAACGTTCAATTTCTTCTTCTTTCCTGTTTATTGTTTTTTCTTTTGAAAATAATAGAAAATACAATTCCTGGCCGGTTTGAACACTCTCATAGTTAACTTTATCTTTTAGTGCCTTCTCGATTTCAAAAGCAAAGGGATCCCAAACAACAACCCCTTCTAAATAATCATTTGTTAATTTCTCCAACATATCGGAAGGTGCTGTATCTACGACTTCAAATGATTCTCTAGATAAATCATTGTACACAAGAAACCTTTGAAAAAAGAAATCAGCTTGGCTTTCTACTTTTAAACCTATTCGTTTTTTATCTGTTGAAGAAAGATCAACATCTTTATTATAAATGACACGATTAACATCACCGGTTGCTATCGTACTCAATATTCTCAACTCCGGGTTGTCATAAATGTAATTTACTGCCACGAATTCCGCAGCCGTAGCCAGATCAGCATTCCCCTCCAACAGAACTTCTACCGTATTGATACCGGCATCGAAATAAGAATAATCGACCTTTAAGCGTTCTTCTTCAAAAAGACCTAAGTGTTCAGCATAGAAGATTAAAGCACAAAATTGGCCGTCAAACACCGATACTTGTAACTCGAGTTCAGTTTTTGGCTGCCAAAAAAAGATGAGGGCGAAGATAATCAGAATAAAACAAACTGAAGTCACTATTAAAAACACTCTAAGAGTGGAACTTTTTTTCATAAAATCCACCTCATATAATTTATATTACTTTGAAAAAATGCTTCGAACATTATATTTTACCATATCTAACAGTATTGTCACTTCTAAAAACACAATTTGAACACAGGACAAAACAGGCTCTTTAATCAAAAATAAAATATCTGATATAATACAGAACGATACAGAGAAAGGACAAGACCCAAGATTAACACAGAGAGGGGACAGGTCCTTTGATTAAGGAATTTGCTTCTTAAATTCCGTGTATCAAGGGACCTGTCCCCTCGGAGTTAAATATACAATAATCTAAAAAACGGAGGAATATTAATGGGTGCAGTAAGAATAGGAATCATAGGCGCAGGAAGTGCAATATTCTCAATGAGATTGGTCAGCGATATCTGTAAGACCGGAAGTTTAAAGGGCAGTGAAGTTGTCCTGATGGATATAGATGAACAACGACTCAAAGCGGTTTCCTTTTTAGCCGGAAAAATCTCAGAGGAATTCGATGCAAACATTCGTTTTACCACAACAACTTCTGTAGATGAAGCTATTGCCAATTCAAATTTTGTCATCAATTCCGCCCTTGTTGGAGGACATCAATTTCTTGAAAAAATGCGTAAGATTGGTGAGAAACACGGTTACACCAGGGGAATCGACACTCAGGAATTCAATATGGTCTCGGACTATTACACCCTGACAAATTGGAACCAACTCTCATACTTTCTTGAAATCGCACAAAAGATGGAAAACAACGGTGTCAATAACCCCTGGTTATTACAGGCGGCAAACCCGGTATTTGAAGGAACCACTCTTATTCACCGACAGACGAACACCAACATGGTTGGATTTTGTCACGGCCACCATGAAGTGGCTCACCTTGCAGGTGCCCTTGGTTTCACTATGAATGAAATTGACTGGCAGGTAGCCGGAGTGAATCACGGCATATGGCTGAACCGCTTTGAAAAAGACGGGGAAAATCTCTATCCCAAACTGGAAGAATACTTCAACAACAGAAAAGAATGGCATCCCAAAGATCCGCCGGATGATCAGCTCTCACCGGTTGCTTGGGACCTGTACAAATTTTACGGCATGTTCCCCATTGGCGACACACAGAGAAATGCCAGTTGGAAATACCATTACGACCTGGAAACGAAGAAAAAATGGTACGGGGAACCCTGGGGAGGATTTGACTCTGATTTGGGATGGAAATGGTATCAGGACAAAGTGTTCTCCATTACTAAAGCCTTGCAGGAAATGATGAAAATGATCATGGAACGGGCAAGCATGCAGGAAGATTTGTCCGTAAAGACCTTTATACAGGAAAACATTACCCAATTCCCGGAAGATATCCGAGAACAGGTTGTGCAAATATTTGACTCCAATACCTTAAGCGGTGAACAGCACATTCCATTCATCGATGCAGTGGCAAACAACAACAAAACCAGACTGGTTGTCAACACCCTCAACCGAAAAAACAAGAGCACAAACGAAGTGGTCATCAAAGGACTCCCGGACAACTGCGCCTGCGAATTCCCGGCAACCGTCGATTCAGAAGGCATTCACCCGGAAGAGATCAAACCTGAACTCACCGACAGAATCATCAAATGGTACCTCCTTCCAAGAATATTGAGAATGGAATGGGCATTGGAAGCGTTTATCAAGAAAGATAAATCACTCATCGTGGAATTTCTCATAAGAGACCGACGAACAACCTCCTATGAACAGGCAAAAGCCGTAGTAGAAGAATTATTCGAAAATAACAAATAAATATAGAGAAGCAACAAAAGTCAAAGAACTCAGAGGGGACAGGTCCCTTGATTAAGGTCAATGTCTTTCTTGACCGCGTATCCAGGGCCCTGTCCCCTCGGGAGATTGTCTATTTATTGGAAGATATAGAGTTCAGTCTCACTAAAAACAGAGTTTTTTCTTTTTATATATACTCCGATGGGACAGGGTCAGCGATACGGTAATCGCTGCACCTGTCCCATCTCTGTTTTCTTATGTCCCCTCGGGTTCAAAGAATTTGCTCACTCGGAATTAAAACAACAACCCTTCCTTTTGCGTATCCCAAATAACATATTCTTTGTAATGCTCCAAGCAAGGAAGGCTAACGAAAGCCGTATCATCTATATCCGTTATCTTTTTCTCATGAAAATGCCCGTATACCCACAGCTTTGGTCTCTGGGACATCTGATTCCACAACAGAGCGTGCTGTGTTTCACCGCAGTCAGCCCTTGGTCCGGGGTCAAAACCGGCCAAAAGTATGTGATTAACAACTCCCCAATAGTGAATTTCAAGCCCTTGCATGCCAACTCCGATACCGGCGGGACAGGAATGGGTAACCAGAATATCGGGGGAAAATCTGGAAAACTCAGTAACTGCTTTGTTTAATTCTTCAGTAGTAATAACATTTCCCCTGATGATTTTTTGGGGACGGCCAATATGCAACGCCCCGCCGAAAAAACCTATCTTGACCCCTTGGATCTCCAGGGTGCTCCCTCTTGGTTGATAATACAGATTAGATTTTTCCCACTCCTTAGTAATCCCCTTTTTCACAGCCCTCCATAGGAATCGAAAGTCTTCATGATTACCATCCACAAAATAAACCGGAATCGGGAATCCATTTAAAGCATCAAGCATTCTGATCGCTTTTTTGGAAATACCAAAATCTCCCACTTGAATGGCAACTGAAATCCCGTACTCTTCGATCACTTTTTGGAGTACATGATAAAACTGATGCACACGGCCATGAATATCTCCAAAAAAACCAATACGCATAATTAGCCTATCTGCCCCACTTCATATGTCGCCAATCGTTTTTGCATGGCGTTAATTTGAGCCATGGCCTTTTTTAGCATGGTTTCCTGCCAGGATGTGATTTCGTTCAGAATCAATGCATTTTCTTGTGGAAAATGTTTTTCCAATGCGGCCACTTGGGTTTTCAAGCGTAAATCCAGCAAGAAATTCCAGCTATCAATCGCATCTTGGGCATCCGTTTCTGTAATATGACCCTCTTTCATCAGTCTTTTGAGTCTTTGAAGGGTGTTTGTCTCATGTATTTTGTGCTTTAAAGCATATATCCTGGCATAATTGACAAAATGCAGCATCATTTTCTTCAAATCGATATATTTTTCTTTCTGACTTTCTGAGTAGATTCTCCCCAACAAATTTGTTGGCGGACGAAAATGAATGGTATCTTGTGCCAATCTATAAAGAAAAATGGGTTTGGCCTTTACTTCTCTAAAGATGTATTCCCGAAGTTTTTCTGCCAATTCTTCATCTCCCGACAAAACCCGGAAGTCAAAGAAAATACTGACTTTGATGATGGCATCCGGATCGCTGTCAAGAATCCAGTCAAAGTATTGATCTTGCCAGGCTTCCTCCGACTTGCACCATTGAGGATTGGAAGCGGAATTACCCGAAGGACATGGCGGAATACCCATTGTGGCAACATAATCCGTCACAATCTTTCCGAATTTCTCAAAGTAACCGGCGTAATCATTTTCTTCAGAACTGTTTTCAAAAAGAATCGCAGTATCCTGATCCGGATTCAAGGTGCTTTCCATTCTTCCAATACTCCCTAAAGCCAAAAATGCATAGGCGCATGGGGGCTGACCCAGTTTATCAACAGCTTCTTTTACTCCCCTCTCAAAGACCTTATCTGTTGCCGTTATTACAGAACGCGTAATTTCGTCAGGTTTAAGTCCCATCTTGACACAATTTCTTAAAATAATCTGTGAACGAACATAGTGTTCTTGGATACTCAGTTCTTCTTTATTCTGGACCCTTTGCGAATCGTTTAAAGTGATCTGACGAGTGGGAGACAAAAGCTCTGAAAGCATAGATGCTTGAACATTAGAATATGTGATTTCAGCTGAATCCTCAAAAAAGATGAGGGCAATTTGACCCTGATAAATCTCAGATTCATCAAATTTGTTTCCCCACACCCGAAGATAACAATCCTCATTTGGAGTTTTACATTGGACCAACAAATTCGAAAAACGATTCTCCTTTTCCAGTTCAATGTTAATGCGCGTTACATCATCTTGTTGCAGAAACTCTTTCAAAGTCTTTCCGATTAGTTCTTCTTCATCTAATCCAAAAATTTCCGCTGCTTTTGCATTTGCTTTGGCTACTTTGCCTATCTGGTTCCGAGTTAAGACCAGTACTGCAAAATCACATTTTTGAACCGTTTCCTGGACAATTGGTTCAACCTCTTCGGTTTTTTGCCTATTTTTAAGCGAATACCCCCCAAACATAATCGCAGGAGTACCGTGAACGGTTACATGTTCAGCGGAAAGTAAAACAGGCGTCTGATTCTCTCCATAGCCAAGAGTGGTCTCTACAGTATCCATTTCCTCTCCATGAGTTGCTTTTTCGATCAATTCTTGACCGGCATCATCCAGGACAAATTCAGAAATATCTCTGTTAAGAATATCCTGTTCACTCATGGTTAGCGTATCACACGCTTGTTTGTTTGCGCCAACAATGATGCCATTCATAGTTAAAAGTAGCATTTCACCGGAAGCTCTTGCCAATGCCTGATAGCGTTCACGAGAGCGAAAGAGTTCTTTTTCAGCAATTCGTCTTTGCTTTTCAGTTCTCCAACCTCTCCAGACGATCAAGGACAATAAACCCATTAACAAAATCCCAACAATAGTAGAAAAATAAGCCAAATTATTAATGACAGCCTGAATTTCACGTTGAACATCGTCTAAATAAATGCCACTGCCAACAATCCAATCCCACTTTTTGAATAAGCGTACATATGAGAGCTTTGGAACAGGTTCTTCTACATTATCCTCTCTGGGCCACATATAATGGATGAATCCATCGCCATTTTCTTTGGTAATATTCACTGCATTCACAAATAAAAGATTGCCTTCAGGATCCTGATAGTCTCTTAAAGAAACGCCTTCCATTTCCGGAAAATACGGGTGCATGACCATTTTTGGATAGGTATCTTGGATCCATAAATACTGTTTGTCCTGATCGCCGTAACGTAATGCACGCAAGACCAACAGCGCTTCTTCCTGGGCAGCTTCTAAACTCATCAAACCCTCACTTACCATCATGGCGTGTCGTTCAATAATCGATGTAGCTGATTGTACGATGGCCTGTATGGTCTCCCTTTTTTTGTCCATTAATGCCTCTTCAGTTGCAGGGATGATCATGACCCTGATGGCAATCACAAACAACAACATGACCATGGCTGGAGGTAATATGATACGAAAAGCCATGAGAAACATTTGCTTTTTATCCATTTCTCTTTTTTCTTTTGTCATGCACCCGCTCCTATTTCC
>CAZRYM010000073.1:0-10372 GCA_964604305.1 uncultured Thermotogaceae bacterium
AAAGGAGACTAAAATGACAAATGTGTTGAACAAGAAATTCGACCGAGTTTGTGAAATTTTGAACAAATATGACAACAACCACTACAAGCTAATTCCGATCCTTCAGGAAATTCAAGAGGTTTATCAGTATTTACCCGAGGAAATTATGACCTATATCTCCACAGCTTTGGGAATATCCCCCGCGCAGATCTATGGCGTGGCAACATTTTACTCCCATTTTACACTGGTACCCAAGGGGAAACATATCATCAAAGTCTGCGACGGAACGGCCTGTCACGTAAAAAAATCAGGAGAAATACTGAAAATACTAAAAAAGGAACTGAACCTTTCGGATAAAAAGACCAATTCAGACGACGGGCTGTTTACCCTGGAAACCGTTGCCTGTCTTGGAGCCTGCGGTCTGGCACCGGTTGTGGTAATTGATGAACAGGTGTATGGCAGTGTGACACCTGATAAAATGACTGCTCTGATCAACGGGATTAGGGAGAAGGAGGCCAGCCATGAATAGTGTCGATCTTACAAAAGTAGCGGAAAAATACCTGGATTCAGCCAATGCATTTAGAAGCTCCGTCGTGGTTTGTGCTGGAACGGGTTGTATTGCAAACGGCTCCATGGATATTTACAATAAATTTCTGAACCTGTCCGAAGAAAAAGGCTACAAGCTAACCGTTGCCTTGAAAAAAGAGGAAGGTGGAGATAGTCTCCTTAAACATAGCGGATGCCAGGGTTTTTGCCAGATGGGGCCACTTGTCACCATCAACCCCCGGGGTATTTTTTACACTCATGTAAAAGTTGAAGATGTGGAAGAGATCATCGAAAAAACCTTGAAAAAAGGCGAAATCATCGACAGACTGCTTTTCGAAAATCAGGAGAAGGGAAAAATTGCCCTTCAGAAAGACATTCCCTTTTACGCACAACAACAACGAACCACCCTGAAACTTTGCGGCATGATGGATGCCGAGGATATTGAGGAATACATCTCCCATAACGGTTACAAAATGGCTCAAAGGGCTGTTTTGAAAATGACGGATGAACAAATATGCGATGAGATCACCAAATCCGGATTAAGGGGACGAGGCGGTGGCGGATTCCCCACCGGTTTCAAATGGAACCTTGCCAGAAAACAAGAGAGCGATAAAAAATACATCATCTGTAACGGAGACGAGGGAGACCCCGGGGCCTTCATGGACAGGTGTCTTATGGAGGGAAATCCCCACAGTGTACTTGAAGGAATGATCATCGCCGGTCTTGCCATAGGAGCCGATGAGGGATATATATACGTGAGAACGGAATATCCATTGGCAGTCAAACGATTGAGAAAAGCCGTGAAGGCAGCTAATGAAATGGGCTTTTTGGGAGAAAATATCTTTGGTTCGGGTAAAGCCTTCCAAATCAACGTATTTGAAGGGGCCGGAGCCTTTGTATGCGGAGAAGAAACAGCCTTGATTTCCTCAATAGAGGGGAGAAGGGGAATGCCAATGCCCAAGCCACCTTACCCCGCACAAAAGGGACTTTATGACAAACCAACCATCATCAACAACGTGGAGACCCTTTCAACAGTCCCTGTCATTTTGGATATGGGCACCGAAAAGTACGCCTCTCTTGGAACGAAGAGGTCCACCGGCACCAAGACATTTGCCTTAACCGGACATGTGGCTAACACGGGGCTGATAGAGGTTCCATTTGGAACGACTTTAAGGCAAATCATTACGGAGATTGGCGGTGGGGTCATCAACGATGACGGCACGAATGCCGGAGCAGATTTTAAAGCCGTTCAAATCGGTGGCCCCTCCGGTGGCTGTCTCATTCAAGAACACATGGACATGCCTCTGGACTACGATAATTTAATCGAAGTGGGGGCCATGGTGGGTTCCGGCGGTTTGGTGGTCATGAACCATCAGACGTGTATGGTACAGATCGCCAGATTCTTCATGCAGTTTACACAAAACGAATCATGCGGAAAATGCGTGGTTTGCAGAGAAGGCACCAAACAACTGTTGAATCTGTTGGATGACATCATCGAAGGCAGGGCAACCACGGAAACATTGGATCTGATTGAGGAATTGGCAAAAACGGTCCAAATCGGTTCCCTTTGCGGGTTGGGGAAAACAGCTCCTAATCCCGTATTATCCACATTGGAATATTTTAGGGACGAATACATGGAACACATCGTCAACAAGAGATGTCCAACAGGTCAGTGCACGGCACTCAGAAGCTTTAAAATCGAACAAGCGCTTTGTAAAAAGTGTAGCCTGTGTATGAGAAAGTGTCCGGTTGGGGCGATCAGCGGCTCCAGAGAAGAGGGATACATCATTGATCAGAAAAAATGTATCAAATGTGGGGCCTGTATGGAAGCCTGTAAATTCAATGCGATTAAAATTGCGTGAGGTGAATAATGAATACATTTAATATAACCATCGACAATATGGAAGTCCCATACGAAGGGGAGAAAAATTTACTGGAAGTAATCAGAAAGGCAAACATCGACCTGCCCACCTTTTGCTATCATTCGGATATCAGTGTCTACGGGGCCTGCCGAATGTGTATGGTGGAAGTGGATGGTAAGAACACCGTGCCTGCCTGTTCTACTCCCGTAACAGAGGACATGGTGGTCAAAACCAATACCAAACAGTTAAGGTCCATGCGAAAGATGATTGTGGAATTGATGCTTGCCAGTCACGACCAAAGCTGTACCACCTGCGCAAAAAGCAACGACTGTAAATTGCAGCAGATTTCCAAACAACTTGGAGTCAATACAGTACGATTCAAACAGAAAGTGGATTTTGAACCCGTTGACACGACCAGCGATGCCATCGTGAGAGATCCCAGTAAATGTGTACTCTGCGGAGATTGTGTCAGGGTGTGTAAGGAGATTCAATCCGTAGGTGTTCTGGACTTCGCCAACAGAGGTGCGGATTCAAAGGTTATCGCCTGCTTTAATAAAGGATTGGGAGAAATCGAATGCGTCAATTGCGGTCAATGCGTAAAGGTTTGCCCGGTAGGAGCACTCACCATCAAAACACAAGTGGACAGGGTCTGGGATGCCCTTCATGATGAGAAAAAGACGGTCATTGCTCAAATTGCCCCTGCAATTCGGGTTGCCATGGGGGAGGCGTTTGGTTTTCAACCGGGAACAACTACAACGGGACAAATCATCTCAGCCCTTAAAATTATGGGCTTTGACAAAATATTCGACACATCCTTTGGCGCAGATTTCACAGTCATCGAAGAGGGCAACGAATTTATTAACCGATATCAAAATAACGATCATCTGCCCCAGTTTACATCCTGCTGCCCGGCATGGGTTAAGTTCGCAGAACAGTATTATCCCGATTTATTGACAAACCTGTCAAGTTGCAAATCTCCACAACAGATGTTCGGGTCATTGAGCAAAGAAATTCTCACAAAGGAACTTGGGATATCCAGAGAAGACCTTGTTGTTGTTTCGATCATGCCCTGTACGGCCAAGAAGTTCGAAGCCAAACGAAAGGAATTCATAAAAGACGACAATCCTGATGTGGACTATGTTCTGACAACACAGGAAGCAGCACTCATGGTAAAAGAATCCGGTATCAACTTCTCACAACTCCAACCGGGCTCTTTTGATATGCCATTCGGATTCAAAACCGGAGCCGGTGTCATTTTCGGAACATCGGGAGGTGTTTCTGAAGCGGTCCTGCGCTACGCAGCATCAAAACTGGCTAACGATTCAGAAGCAGAATACACGCAGTTTAGAGGGGATAAAGGTGTCAAAGTCGGAGAGATAAAAGTTGGAGATATTACCCTGAAAATGGCCGTTGTCAGTGGGCTTGCAAATGCCAGGAATCTCATAGACAAAGTCAGAGCCGGAGAAGAACAATTCGATCTCATAGAAGTCATGGCCTGTCCCGGAGGCTGTGTCAACGGCGGCGGACAACCTGTCAGTTCAAACAACAATGCGATAAAAGAAAGAAGCCGGGGGCTTTACGATAACGACAAGATGTTGCAGTTACACGTATCCAATGAAAACCCCTATTTGCAGAAAATGTACGCCCAGGATTTGAATGAGCACAACATCCATGACCTGCTACACACCGGTTACATTAACAGAAAAAGGATCGAACATGAAGATGTCATGCTTTCGGATGCCGGTGATGAAAAACCACTCAACATCAACATCTGTTTCGGCACCAGCTGTTATGTAAGAGGGGCTCAAGGACTATACAACCAGTTGATGGCGTATTTGAAAGACAACAACCTCATGGAACAAACGGCCATCAGCGCCTCATTCTGTATGGAAAAATGCGAGAGAGGCCCGGTGTTGAAAGTCAACGGTACGATTTTGGAACATTGCACCATTGAAAAGGCAATTGATGAGATTAATCAAGTCACCGTTTCAATATAAGGATTGTTTATTAAACGTCGGGGATAAAAGCCACCCGCCATTCTTGTAGGGGCAACCCTCGTGGTTGCCCGTGGGATAACGATTCTGTTTCAAAAAATTTTGTCCCCCGGAAAAGAGTATGAAAACACCATCCCAAAGGAGGCCATATGCAAACAACACGGGAAAAAGAAGAAGGCAACATCAACATCATCAAAACGGACTTGGCCAATTGCATGGACTGCTATCGATGTGTCCGGGCCTGTCCCGTAAAGGCGATAAGTGTGACGGATGGCCAGGCACATGTGATAGACTCCCTTTGTATTCAATGCGGGACTTGTGTCCATGAATGTCCTCAAGGTGCTAAGCTCATTGTTTCGGAGTTGGATGTGGTCAAAGAACTTATTGCATCAGGAAGAAAGGTCGCATGCAGTATAGCTCCCTCTTTTCCTGCAGCCTTTCCGGGATGGCGGGCCAAAATGATCCCTTCAGCACTAAGGCGGCTGGGTTTCTTCCATGTGGGTGAAACCGCAGAAGGGGCAAATGAAGTTTCTCACGCTTCTAGGGAGAAGATAGGAAAGGCCAGAGTCTTTACAGCCTGTCCGGCTGTTGTTAACTATGTAGAGCGCTACAAACCATCCTATCTGGACTATCTGGTTGAGATAACCTCACCCATGATCGCTCATTCAAAAATGCTAAGAAAAGAATTGGGCGATGACATCGATGTGGTTTTCATTGGTCCGTGTGCGGCAAAAAAGCAAGAGGCTAAACGTGAAGAAAACACCGGTGCCGTACAAGCCGTCCTGACCTTTACAGAACTGACCCAATGGTTCCGGGAAGAAGAAATAGAGCTCAGTACATGTACGGAAAGTGATTTCCAAAGAAAGACTCAATATCATAACGCCAGGCTTTTCCCCGTTCAAGGCGGCATGATCAAGACATGCAACATAATGGATGATATATCGGCCTCCGACGTGATTCATCTTAGCGGTATGAAAGCACTAAAGGAACTCTTTGACCTGCCGCCTTCTGAATGGGAGTTTAAGATAGTAGAACCTCTCTTTTGTGATGGCGGGTGTATCGGGGGGCCGGGATTTCCCGAAGAGGAAAGCATTTTAGTAAGAAAAAAGCGGGTCATCGACTATGTTCATTCCTTTGATGAGCAAGAAGGGGAAAACTCAAATTCTGACTTGGATTTACATGCCCGGTTTGTTCAAAGAGAAAGAACTGTCTCACTTGAATCAGTAAGTGATGAAGAGATCGAACGAATCCTTGCCGAGACGGGCAAATCAAACCCGGAAGAAAGACTGAATTGCGGTGCATGCGGTTACAATAACTGCCGGGAAAAGGCGGCTGCAATCTCACTGGGGATGGCGGAACCTGCCATGTGCATGCCTCAAATGAGGCGAATGGCCCAACAGCGCATGGATAAAATCATAGAAAATTCACCCAACGGCGTTGTAATTCTTGATGAAGATTTACGAATCGTTCATATGAATGCAGCTTTTAAAACAATGTTCATGTGTTCCAATCACGTTATGGGAAGGGAGATAGGCTATCTCGTTAACCCTCAAGGTTATGAAAAACTGGCGTCAGGAGAAGTGGAATCCTATGAAGCGGTTCGAACAAAATACGGTACCCGATACCATGAGATGCTTTATACATTTCAAAATGACAATCAATACGTGGGCTTTTACGCTAACCTTTCCAGGATGAAACTGGAGGGGAGTCAAATCAACCTGATAAAAAGACAGACCATGGAGCAGGCAAAAAAGTTGTTGGATCATCAGGTAAAATTTGCTCAAGACCTGGTCCATTATTTGGGAACGAGCACCGCAGAGAGCGAAGTCATGGTCAAAAGAATGATGGACCTATACGAAGATGAGGTAGAGTAGTGTATTATTATGAGAGCAGGCTGGAACAAGCCACCAAAGACAAACAAATGGTTTGTGGAGACACCATCTCTTATGCCAGATTCAAAAACGCCAGCTATTTTGGCGTTTTTGACGGTATCGGCTCAGGCATATACGCAAACATCGCATCAATCGAATGTGCTAACCGATGGTCGGGTATGATCGAAAACGGGTTGTCATTCAGTGAAACCTGTGAAAAGATTGCCTCCAGCATGCATAAAGCAAGAACCCGGCAATTTCCCTTTACTGCTTTCAGCTGTGCCGGGTTAACCGCAAACGGACGTGTCCGGGTTTTTTCATATGAGTCCCCAAAACCCATCATGATCCGAAACACGCTGGTACACATTCTCGAGCCTCATTACTATCGTGTGGGGTATGAAATCATTGGAGAATCACAAGCCCAATTTGAGCCCGGAGATAAACTCTTACTGTTCAGTGACGGTGTCAGCCAAGCGGGACTTGGAAAAGGCTACTCATTGGGCTGGGGAGAAAAGGGACTGGCTGATTTTTATTCCGGTCTAATGGGACAATATACAGATGAGGAAGAACTGTTGAAAAAAATTCTCGAGAAGTGTAAACTGATATCCGGAGAAAGACATTGCGATGATACATCCCTCGTTCAAATATCCTGCAGATCACCCAGATACCTGAGTATTTTTACAGGTCCACCGGCTGCCCGTGAAAAAGACAGCTTATTTGCCGGATCTTTCAAAAAAGCCAAGGGGAAGAAATTGATCTGTGGTTCCACTACTGCAGATGTCCTCTCCAGAGAATTAACTGAGTCCATTAAACTGAAAGAAAAGGGAATGGGGTACAATTCACCGCCTGAGTATGCAATGAATGGAGCCGATATGGTTACAGAAGGGGCTATGGTCTTGAATCAGGTTTCCAACATCCTGGATGCTGAGGAAATTGAAGTCACTGAAGAAACCTCCCCGGAACGCATTACGAAGATGTTTTACAACGCCGACGTCATCCATTTCCATGTTGGTAACGCCAGGAACAAAACCCATCAACTGCTCCCGTTCAGACAACTGGGCATAAAGGCAAGAAGCGACGTGTTGAAGGACATCGAACAAAAATTGAAGCAAAAAGGCAAAACCGTTTATTTTGATTTTTATTGAATGGGATTAACAAATTGTATCAAGGGGACAGGTACACGGATTAAGGAATTTGTTTCTAAAATTCCGCGTATACGTGGCCCTGTCCCCTTGATTATAACAAACGATTAAAAAAACTCTGGCTAACAAACGAAACATATTGATCTGAATTAAAAGGAGGCAAAAAAATGTCTTTTATCTTAGACAACAAACAAAAACTGTTTAAACAAATGATCAGTGAATTCGCAAAAAATGAAATCCAGCCTATCGCTGCCGAGATCGACAAAACCGAAGAGTTCCCCTATCAAACGGTGAAAAAGATGGCGGAAAATGAGTTGATGGGAATTCCCTTCGATCCGAAATATGGCGGAGCCGGGGGAGACTATTTGTCTTATATTGTAGCCGTCAACGAAATCAGCAAATACTGCGCCACAACCGGTGTTATTCTCTCCGCCCATACTTCCCTTGGAGCCGGGTGTATAGACGAATTCGGAAATGAGGAGCAAAAAGTAAAATATCTGGTTCCCCTTGCAAAAGGAGATATGATTGGCGGATTCGCCTTAACGGAGCCCAATGCGGGGACGGATGCGGCCGGCCAGCAAACTACCGCAGAAAAAAAGGATGATTGTTATCTGCTAAACGGTAACAAGATCTTCATTACAAACGGTGCTTCCGCTGATGTTTTCATCGTTTTTGCCATGACAGACCCCGATAAGGGAATAAAGGGAATCAGCGCTTTCATTGTGGAAAAGAATTTTGAAGGATTCGAGGTGGGAAAAGTTGAAGACAAACTGGGCATCAGGGCTTCTTCCACATCCGAGCTGATTTTTCAGGACTGCCGTGTCCCCGCTGAAAACCTCATTGGTAATGAAGGCCGCGGATTTTCCATTGCTATGAAGACCCTGGACAGCGGGAGGATTGGAATAGCCGCACAAGCACTGGGAATTGCCGAAGGAGCCTTCAACGAATCGGTAAATTACATGAAAGAGAGAAAGCAGTTTGGCAGATCTATCGCTAAATTTCAGGGTCTTCAATGGATGATTGCAGAGATGGACGTAAAGATAGATGCAACCCGTGAGTTGGTACACAAGGCTGTCGAATTAAAGGAATCCGGAGAAAAATATTCAGTAGCTGCAGCGAGAGCTAAACTTTTTTCCGCGGAAACGGCCATGGAAGTAACCACCAAAGCGATTCAAATCTTTGGGGGATACGGATATACAAAAGACTACCCCGTGGAAAGGATGTTCCGGGATGCTAAAATCACTGAAATTTATGAGGGAACCTCCGAGGTTCAGAAAATGATCATCGCTCAGAATGCGTTGGCTTAAAGGAGGATTGTTATGCATATAGTCTGCTGTATTAAACAAGTACCGGATACTACAGAGGTTCGAATAGACAAGGAACAAGGAACACTGATCAGAAAAGGCGTTCCCAGCATCATCAACCCGGAGGATAAAAACGGACTGGAAGAAGCCTTAAAAATAAAAGAACAAACGGGGGCAACTGTAACCGTTTTATCTATGGGGCCCAATCAGGCGAAACAAGCCCTCTACGAAGCTCTGGCCATGGGAGCCGATCGGGCTATTCTGCTTTCAGACGTTGCCTTTGCCGGAGCAGACACCTGGTCAACATCATTGACATTGGCTGCAGCCATCAAAAATCTAAACTATGACATCATTTTCACCGGGAGGCAGGCCATTGACGGGGACACGGCACAGGTGGGTCCCGAGATAGCAGAGCATTTGAACATTCCTCAAGCCACTTATGCCACACAAGTCAACGTGAAGGAAACAGGGGAAGTGGAAGTCAAAAGAGCCTTGGATGAAGGATTTGAACTCGTGGAATACACCACACCTCTCTTAATCACGGCCATCAAGGAACTCAACGAACCCAGATACATGAGACCCTCCCTGATATTCAACGTATTTCAAAGAGAGATAGAAGTCTGGACAAAAGACGATCTGGAAATAGACAGATCTCAATTGGGTTTGAAAGGATCTCCCACCCAAGTGAGAAAATCGGTTACCAGGGAAATCGGAGGAACGGGAGAAGTTATCAAGACAAATCCAAAAGAAGCTGTTGACATCCTTTTAAAAAGATTGAACGAGAAAAAACTCATCAGCTCGGAGGTGATCCAATGAGTGATTCAACAGGGATCCTAATTATTGCCGAACAAAAAGACAAGATCATCCATCACGTCACTTACGAACTCATGAACAAGGCCAGAGAGCTTTCAAGAGTTAAGACACAAAAGGTCAACGTTCTTATCCTTGGAGAAAATGTAAAGGCTCTTGCAGAAGAGCTAACCCATTATGATTGTGATGAGGTGTTTTATATAGAAGATAAACAGCTTTCAAGCTATAATACAGATGCGTACACACATGCTGTCAGTGAATTTATCAAGGTAAAGAATCCGGAAATCATTCTCATCGGTGCCACAGCCCAGGGAAGAGATCTGGCTCCCAGAGTGGCTGCCAGGAATAAAACCGGACTCACCGCGGACTGTACCGCACTTGAAATAGATGAAGACGGCACCTTTCTAATGACACGTCCGGCCTTTGGCGGAAACCTTATGGCCACCATCACCTGTACAAAACACACCCCAAGGATGTCCACCGTACGCCCGGGTGTCTTTCCCAAAGGCCAACGCTCGGAGAAAGCCTATTGTGAAGCTAAAGAAATCACAGTAGATTTTTCTACCGTCCAAATCCGTGGAAGACTCATTGAAACCATCAAGGAAAAAAAGCAAACGGCCAACATCTCTGAATCAAAAGTCCTCATTGCGGGAGGACGAGGCATGGGAGGAAAAAAGGGATTTGAACTCCTACACAAACTGGCCGAACTCATGGGCGGCACCATCGCCGCATCCAGACCTGTGATCGATCAGGGCTGGGTAGACAAAGCCTATCAGGTGGGACAAACGGGAAAAACAGTCCGCCCCAGACTCTACATCGCCTGCGGCATATCCGGAGCCCTGCAACACATCGCCGGCATGCAGG
>CAZRYM010000074.1:0-10225 GCA_964604305.1 uncultured Thermotogaceae bacterium
TAATCGCATTTAAATGACCTTTCCCAAACCACTTATTTTCAATCAAAAACATGGAGGAAAAAAAGAACGCCATAATCCAAGAGAATTTTCCGGAATCTACAATCGCATTGAGTAGTCTTTTTAGTTGTTTCACTTTAATCACCTTTCCTTTTGTGGTAATATTAATTTGTACACGACCGGTTATTTTGAAACACCGGCGTTGTTTATGGTATACTATATGTATACTAAGTATACCGACGGTATACTAAATATATCATAAAGTTTGTCTGTTGTCAAGTTTTTTGAATGAGGAGGTTTATAACAGTGACCAGAAAAGAAACAGAACAACTACTCAGAAAAAATTTAATCCTTAAAGCAGCCAAAGAAGAATTTGCCAAATATGGTTATGAACATGCTTCAATGAATGTCATCGCAAAAAACGCTGAATTTACAAAAAGAACACTCTATAAATACTTCATTGATAAAACCGATCTTTACTTGTCTGTACTTTTAGAGATATATTCTGATTTATACCAGGGGTTATGCGCTTTAGACTTAGATGGACAATCGGGATATCATCAGGTTGAACGTATTGTTTATGCCTTTAATCGCTATTATAAGCAAAACTTTGAAGATTTTAAGATCATGTATGATATTGGAAAGGTAAGACAAATAACTGATAATGAGAAGATCCTTCAGTTTGTGAAAATTGATCAGGAGATTACCAAGATCATCGTTGAATGCATTATGAAAGGACAAAAAGATGGCAGTATTACTAATCATCATCGAGCAAATGATTTGGCGATCAATTTGAAATTTATGCTAACAGCTATGTTTAATCAATTAACCATCACAGGCGAAAGTTTTACTAAACACATTGGAAAAACACAGGAAGACTTTACAAGAGAATTAATCGAACTGATCTTGACACCTTTAAAAGGTTAAGGTTTTTGCGTTTTTAAAGGGGAATCAGGGTATGGTTCTACTGCAAAAATCTTTTTTTCAACTGATTTCCCAAAAAATCGTTTCTGCTATTTTTTTGCGGGCGGACACATCGGTCCGCCCCTACGCCTTTAATAATGAGGTTTTCAGGTCTTTGTAGGGGCATCCCTTGTGTAGCCATAAAAAACCATGGCCTGAGGAGTGTTTTGCCTCCGGCAAAAACTCCATGGTGCCCGAAAATGAGATGATAACTGAATCTTGCGATTATTTCTTGGAAAATGACCTTTTTGCAGTGCAACCAGGGTATGTTATAATCAGGAAATTTTAAGAAAGGTTCCCATCATCATGTTATTTCAAATAAAAGAAAACCAATCCACCATTAAAATCGAAATAATCGCCGGGATTACGACTTTTCTTTCCACTATGTACATCATCATCGTGAATCCTTCCATCCTTAGCAAGACCGGCATGCCTTTTTCCGGGGTGCTTACGGCTACCATTCTGGTATCAGCCTTTAGCAGTATCATGATGGGAGTCTATGCGAAAAATCCGATCGTACTTGCACCGGGTATGGGGATTAACAGTTTTTTTACCTTTAGCGTTGTTCTCGGGATGAATGAAAGATGGGAGACGGCTTTGGGAGCTGTGTTCTGGTCCGGTGTGTTTTTTCTGCTTCTGTCGGTTTTTAATATCCGAACAGCAATTGTAAAAGCCATACCTAAACCATTGAAAGAGGCCATAGCAGTGGGAATAGGTCTGTTTATTGCCTTTACTGGTTTTACGGAAGCGGGTTTCATTGTATCAAACCCGGATACTATCGTTGGTTTCGGACCATTGGATGCCAAGACCTTCGTTTTTTTGGCCGGTTTTATCTTAACCGCTGTGATGATTGTCAAAAAAATTAAAGGTGGCTTGATTATTGGTATTGTTTTAACCACCCTTTTGGCGATTCCCTTAGGTCGTTTATTTGGCCAACATGAAATTGTTCAGTGGAAAGGTGTAATAGCAACCCCCGATTTTTCTCTGCTTTTTTCATTGGATCTTATGGGATCCTTAAAATTATCTCTGATCCCCACTATGTTCGCCTTACTGTTTGTTGATCTTTTCGACAGTCTTTCAACTTTTATTGGGATTGCAGAGGCATCCGGACTGAAAGATGCTGATGGGGAACCCCGAAATATCAAACAATCTTTGGTCGTTGACTCTATATCCACACTGATTTCAGGTCTATGCGGAACCAGCAGTGGATCCAGTTATATTGAATCCGCAACCGGTATAGCAGCCGGTGGCAGGACTGGACTAACGGCCGTTGTAGCAGGTTTATTGTTTTTACCCTTCATGTTTTTTTCTCCTTTGCTCTCGATTGTTCCATCCATCGCAACTGCCCCTGCGCTCATAATTGTAGGAATCTTTATGATCACACCTGTTTTACAAATCAATTGGAAAAAGTATGATGATGCAATCCCCGCATTCTTAAGCATTATGTTAATCCCCATGACTTACTCAATCACTCAAGGAATTATTTGGGGATTTCTGAGCTGGACGGCCATTAAGTTATTAACTGGTAAAAAGAAAGAGGTTTCTCCCATGCTTTTGTTTGTAGACTTTTTGGCTATACTTGAACTCATTTTCAACTAAAAAACGGTCTCTTTGTTTTTTTAAATATTCTGTTCAACATAATGCTTTTTATATTTGTTCCAATAGCCTTTGTAGACTCTATCTGTAGATCCGTCCAAATTAAGCTGATACAGCCTGAAATGGACGGATATGTTTTTAGGTTCCCACAATTCTTCATACGTATAGCAATATCTCATTCCTACTTTTCTCATCACTTGACCGCTTCGCGTATTATTTACGTCGTGTGTTGCGGTTATAAAAGCCAAGCCATCGATTTTTATTCTTTCGATTACAGCTTTCACAGCTTCTGTTATAAGCCCTCTGTGCCAGAATTCTTTTATTAAGGCATAGCCTAAATCGTGACTTTCATCCATACTCACGATCACATAACCAATGGGTACAATATCTGATTTCATACATATGGCGTATTTATAGCCTCTTGAATTTTTGTATGCCTTCAGATATTTTTCCTTGAGCAGCTCGACAGCCTCATTTTTTGACTTTAGAGGAAACAATGGAAGAAAGGTATTGACTTCCTTATCTTTATAAAGCCTATAGACAGCTTCAACGTCTTTTTCAGTAAATTTCCTGAGTACGAGTCTTTCTGTCTCTATTGTTGGTGTATTTTCATATTGGCTGATCAATGCAAACTCCTTCTGATGAAAGCCATCTTTCTTCGCTAATAAGCTGTCTGGTTTCTCCATAGTATCCAAAGAAATGGTTCTGTTGACGAATAAACGTAAAATTCTTGCTTTTCAACTCCAGAACCGTTCTCTGTTTATTACCTGTTCAAATAGGCATCGATTCTTTTGCCTACGTTTTCTTCCAAATTTCTGTACCACATGGCGAAATCAAACCGATGATACACACCTTCAGGATAGGGGCCGATTTCCAACGCTTCGTCAACGGGGATGTTGGTCATCAGGGCACCGGTTTCCATGTTGATCTGAGCATCTGAATAGTGATTGACTTCTCTTAAAAATGCCCCGGTCTGGTCATTGTAGAAACGGGCGCCTTTGTTTTCTGTATTAGCGGCATAAGTATTATCCGTTTTCCAATTCAAAGGATTAATACAATGGGCTCCGGGCATGAGCATTGGACCACCTACCGATGTGGGAGATGTGGTGTTAAAGGTAATGACAACGCCTGTATCCGTTTCTCCTTTTGCGCATTTTAAACCCGATTTTTGCAAGTCTTCATCGGTCACGGTATAGCCGATGATATAAGCCGCCACAAGAAGTTCTCTCAGGGCTTCGTCAGTACCGAATCGGTTTTTCATCAGTTCGATCAAGGCCATGGATCCCTGACTGTGCCCGGCTATCATGAACGGTCTTCCCTGATTCAAATTTTCTATATAATAATCAAACGCTTCCTGTACGTCCAACGCACCTGCCTTAAATTCGGGGGTATCCGTTGCCTGGGCATTGGGATCATCCGGCAGTGAAACGTTGGTGGTCATCTGGCGATAATAAGGGGCGAATACATTGGCATGCGTCTTAAAAAGACTGGCTTGTGCTTTAAAAATCCCCTGTGCCAATTTGCGTTCGGATTCCACAGTGATATCCATACTCCCGGTTTCCCAGCTGCTGACGGTGGGGTAAACGTAGAATACATCCACCGGTTTATCGATTGATTCTCCATAACTCAAAGAAACCCAGTTGTCAATTCGACTATAATCTAAATCTTTCAAATCAACTGTTTTAGCGAATAATGTCAACACCCCACACATAAAAGACAAAAACAAAACTACCAGCATTTTACGACTTCCTGCTTTGAACAACACGATCCCTCCTAATTTTGATTTAACCCTTAAAAAGAAAATAATATTGCGGTTAACATTATACCACTATGAGTTCAAACGATCGATGATTTGAAAAAAAATAAAAGTTTTTCTGTTATTTTTTTTACCAAGGAAAATACTGTTCCAAAACAACTGTTTTCTATTGCAGTTTCTGAAGAATATTTAGGGTTTGTTTCAAGGCTTCTGTTTCTTCTAAAGATTTCAGCAACTCAATGACCTGTTTTATAGCCTCTCTTTCCGACTTTAAAACCTTTTGCCTTTGCAAGATATGAGGATGAATATGTTTATGCACCTTTTTTATATCTTTTTCAAGCCATTTTGAATAGAGTCTCTCGGTTCTTATTTTTTCGAATAATTGATAATAATCAGAATTACCCATTTCAAGTTGTGATTCCAGGTGCTGAAGATGACGGCAAATTCTTTTCAACCCGAAACTTGCAAAGTTTCCTTTAAACATGCTAATCGTTCTGAGTAATTCATTTCTTTTATTTTCTAACGATAAATCAGGTTGATTAATAACGGTAAGATATTCTTTCTCCCAAAATGTTTTGTATTCGTCCACCAAAGTCTGAAATTCGTCATAATGAGCAATGAGTTTTACGATATACTCAAAAAGTTCTTTTTCTGCTTTGAGTTTGTTTTGTAAGAACGTTTCCTGAGTGATATCGTTTATGATCACCATAATCTTCTTGCCCATTATATTTTCTTCATCTTCCTCTTCTATCACCCTGTATTTCAAGGATAATACCTTATTACAGCTTTGAATCACCCTGGGAAGAAGTGACCGTACAACAGTCCTTTGTGTTGGTTCTTCTTCTCTCAAGAAACTTCTTAAGTTTTTTGTTATCATTTCAATTTCTTCTGTGTATTCATTTGTGATTAGTTCTGGGAAGAAATGAAAATCGATGTTCTTACCAAACAGCTTTTTACATTCAGCACTGTATTCAGGTTCAACTAAAAGTGTTTCATCAAATTTCAAAAACCCCTCCCCGGTATTGTTTAAAAGCGTCTTCACGGAATTCGTAGTTTTTCTCACTTGTCCGGTTCGTTCTTTAATCGTGTCCTCAAGGCCATTTTTGATCCTTTCTATTTCCATGTACTCATCTTTTAAAGACTCATTCATGGCATACATTTGCTCGTTGGTCACTTGGAGTTCGTTGCTTTGTTCCTTCAACAATTCATTTTGTTTGTTGAAGTCCAGAATAAAGAAATATCCCACACCAAACAGCATAATAAACATGCTTATCCCGTCTAAATCCATCTGCCAATAGGGGAATAAAGAGATGACAACGATACTGAAAATTTCTGACATAAAACTGGTAAAGATCAAAAAATTAAACAGCAACATGTTTGATCGATAGGCTAAAAATGCGAAAAAGAAGAAATTAACGGCAACAATAAAAAAAACACTGACAACCGGCAACATAAAGAACAGAGCAAATAAGCTTAAATTTGATATCAAGAGAATTTTTGTCATCTTCCATTCATTGAAAAAATAGTATTCAAGCCCTGCAAAAAGAAGGTTACTGGAAAAATAACCCAGAACCAGGTTAAACCAACCATCTACTTCACTGATGTATAAGGTGAAGCTTCCATAATAATAGTAGATAAAGCTGGAAAATACACCATAATAGAACATAACAATCCCAACAGGTAAAAACGCCTTCAGCCTTTCCCTTTCTTTCAACGCAATGGGTACAAAAATAAAAGACAACAACAACCCCATCCCGCCAACGAGAATGTAGATGAAATTTCTGAAAACAGCCCTTACTTGAGCGTTAATCTTCAAATTCCGTTCTTCTCCAATCATGGGGAAATCTTCCATGAATAGAGACCCTCCGGGGTTGATCACGATTTCCAATTTAATGGGATAAACGACATCTTTTTTATCGTAAGCCAACAATGTTCCGTTTGGTTTTAAACTGAATTTTGCATCCTGAAACAAGAGTTCATTACCATTTATAAACATATTTGCGTTATTGTTTGCCAAATTAAATAAAAGGATTCGACTGTTTTTTTCAGATTCCGGAATCAGAAACTCAAAAAATATGCTTTCTTCTTTTGGCTCTATTTGTACGAATTGAGATTTTTCTGAGGGGATATAATTGGTGTTCACAAGATATTCTCTGATATTTCTCACGGGAAACCACTTTGTCTGTATTAAAAAAACAAAAGCAGTTAGCAACCCCAAAAAAATAAGGGCATAGATGCCGCCTAAGATAAAACGTTTCATTTTGTTTTTATTTAAAAACGACTTTGTAGGTGCTGCCTGACTAACTACCATTTTAATGTCACACCTTTAAGCTAAAAAATCTCTGTCCTCTCTGCAACTTGGTAAAACTCCTTTTTTGTTCACATTTACTTTGAAAAATCGATCACATAACATCGGTAGGAATTTCAAATAAAAAGGTTGTTCCAATATCTTTTTGGCTTTCAACTTTCACAGTTCCTGAAAGTTTTTCAAGTTCTTTTTTAACCGATGCAAGCCCCATCCCTCTGCCTGATATTTCCGATATTACTGCTTTTGTGGAAAAACCATCCTCAAAAATAAAATTCAGGATTTCTTCTTCGAGTTTTTCTTTGATTGCTTCTTTTGAAGATAAACCTTTTTGTATAATCCTCTTTGAAATAGCATCAACGTCAATGCCTCTGCCGTCATCTTGTATTTGAAGAATGAGATTATGATGTTCTTTTTGTACATTGATGGAAATCTTTCCTTTGAGATCTTTCCCCTTCTTAATCCTCTCTTCCGGTCTTTCAATCCCATGATCAATGATATTCCTGAAGATATGCACCCAACTTCTCAAAAACGGCTTCAGTCGTTCACCATTAACCATGATTTCTTTTCCTTTGATATCAATATCATCGATTAAGATCCCCAAACGTTGAGCGGTTGATTCAAAAAGAAGCTTGTGTGTTTCAAACACCTCATCAAAAGGCCTTAACTGAATATTTTCAAGTATTTGTTTTGCCTTTTTTAAAGTGTCATTGTCTTGATCAGTACTCAGTAATTCAAGCGCTTGTTTGATGCCTTCTCTTTCGGAGGTCGCGGACTTATGTTTTTCTAAAATACTTGGCTGGATATAATCGTATACCTTTGACATATCTTTTTCCAACCATTGAGCATACAATCTGTCGGTTTTGATTTTTTCGATAAGCAAATCCAGGTCCTGATCTTTTACTTCTAGCTGGTTTTCAATCATATGAAGGCTTTCACTCATTCTTTTCAACCCAAATATGGAAAAACTCCCTTTAAATGTATGAATACTTCTGAATAATTCATTGCTTTTTTCATTATTGGTTAAATCAGAACGCATTAAAATGTTAAGACTCTCATGGTTCCAAAAATTTTGGTATTCCTCCACCAAATTCTGAAATTCATCATAATGGGCGATGAGTTTGAGGATATCTTCAAACAGTTCTTTTTCTTCTTTGAGTTTGTTTTGTAAAGATAATTCCTTTGTTATATCATTGATAATCACCATGATTTTCTTTCTCGTTGTATCATCCTCTTCTACCTCTTCAATCATCCTGTATTTCAGAGATAATGTTTTCTGACAATTCTCAATAAGGCTTGGAAGAAGTGAAAGTAGAACCTCTCTTTGTAAGGCATCTTCTTCATGAAATACCTTTCTCAAGACCTTGGTGGTCATTTCGATGCTATCCAAATTTCTGCTGGAGATCAATACGGGAAAGAAGTGAAAATCAATATTCTTGCAAAAAATGTTCTTACACTCCGCGCTGTATTCGGTTTCAACCAAAAGGGAATCGTTAAATTTCAAGAAGCCTTCACCTGTATTGTTTAACAGGGTTTTAATGGAGTTCATGGTCTTTCTTAGCTGACTGGTTCTTTCCTTAATGGTCTCCTCTAGAGAGTTGTTGATCTTCTCGATTTCCATGTACTCATCTTTCAAAACTTCGTTCATGGCATACATCTGCTCATTGGTTACCTGAAGTTCGCTGCTTTGGATCTTTAACTGTTCATTTTGTCTGTTGAAATCAAGTATGAAGAAATAACCCACACCAAACAACATGATGAACATGGTCACGCCGTCTAAATCCATTTGCCAATAAGGGAAAAGGGAAACGGCAAATAAATTATACACTTCCGCTGAAACCCTTACAAAAACCAGGAAACTAAACAAAGTCATATTGGATTTATAGGCCAGTATGCCAAAGAAAAGAAAATTGATACCAATAATTAAGAGATAACTGATTTGTGGGATGAAAAAGAGAATGGGGAACAGAATCAAATTTGACACCAAAACGATTTTTGACATGGTCCATTTGTTCAAGAAATAATCCTCAAGACCTGCAAAGAGGAGATTACTGGCGAGATAACCGGGTATAACGGTTCCCCAAAGGGCTACCTCTTTCATATAATAAGTCATACTACCATAAGCAAAGATAGCATAAAATGAAAATCCGCCATAATAAAACATCGCTATCCCAACCGGTAAAAAAGATTTTAGTCTCTCGGGATCTTTTAATGCAATGGAAATCAGAATAAAAGCCAATAAAAAACCCATTCCCGCAACGAGAATAAACATGAAGCTGGTAAAAAGATTTTTAATCTTGGCGTTAATCACCAAATGATTCGTCTGACCAATCATTGGAAAATCGTCCATGACAAGATATCCACCGGGATTTACGATGATGGATAACGTTATTGGAAAAACCACTTCCCCTTTATTGTAAGCTAACAGGGTACCATGGGGTTTTAAGTTGAACTCGGCATCCTGAAATAACAAGGGTTTCCCGTTGATGGTGATGTTCACCTTGTTATATTCCATATCCACAAGTAAGATATGATTTTCTTTTTCTAACTCAGGGATAAGAAATTCAAAAAAGATCCGTTCTTCTGTCGGTTTAACCTCAACAATTTCATTTGGATTGATGTGACGGTAATTGGTGTTCGTTAAATACCCTGCTATACTTCTCACCGGAAATATTTTCGTTTGAATAAGAAAGATCATGATGGACAATACCCCAATAAAAAGAAAGGCAACAATTATGCCTTTTAGAAAACGTTTTAAATTTGTTGTTCGGGATAACTCATATGCTCCGTATTCATTTTCATGAGCCAATTTTAACGCCACACTTTTTCGTTTTTTTCTGTACTGGATTATAACACAGAATACAAAAAATAAATAAAATCTTTTCTTGTTTTCCGTTTTATATGTCTTTATTGTTAAGGTTAACGCTTAAAAGATTGAATTTATAGTTATATTACACATAGTCATATTATTTATAGCTCATTAGATTGCTGATATGATTCTCATTTTAATAACGTTGATTTCAGATGGGAAGTCCTCTCATTTTAACGCTAAATTCACTAAAACAAAGCCTTAAATAAATATACATCTCTTTGATATGAAATTATGAGTTATTTTTCTCTAATCCCATATATTTGGCTATATTTATTTGCTATCAGATTCTGATAGATTTGAAAATGCGACTTTATAGGTATATGATTATAATGTGACAGGGGATTCACTTTACTTTTTGGCAGAACCTTATATATATCAAATTAACTAATCTATTACTAAAATTATGTGATTGTCAGAAAATGATTCCCTTTGTTTTATGCCTAAGGAGGCTACCTACCCCTTTTTATGATGAAAAGGAAGATAATGGTATCAGTTGAATCTAAAGTATCGGTATGTTATTTGGAATAATAAACCCTTACCACCTGAATAGTTAAAAGAAATGAACATAAATAGGAGTGATATGGATGGGAGTGATTTGTTGTGTTACAAAGCTTGTTGATCAACGGGACTATTAACAGTTCAATATATGCATTGATAGCCCTTGGTTTTTCATTGACATTCGGTGTTGCCGGTGTTGTAAATCTTTATCATGGCGCATATTACATGGTTGCTGCAT
>CAZRYM010000075.1:0-10206 GCA_964604305.1 uncultured Thermotogaceae bacterium
TTTTTAGAAGGAATTGCAGTATCATTCAAATAAAATCTTATCAAGTTGGTGATTGCTATGCGTTTGAAGTTGAAAAGAAGTGAACTCAATCCTTTATTTGGTCCTGAACCCAATCATTTATGGGAATCCAGATATGTTTTTAATCCAGCTGTTGTATATGACGGCGGTCTATTTCATATGTTGTACAGGGCACAGGGAGCAGATATGGTTTCCCGAATGGGCTATGCTGTAAGTTTGGATGGAAAGCACTTTAACAGAATGGATAACCCTGTTTTCTCTCCTGCTGTAAAAGAAGAACTGTATGGGGTTGAAGATCCCAGAATTACCAAAATAGAAAATAAGTATTACATGACCTATACCGCTTATTCGCCGGAAGGAGTAAAGATAGCGTTAGCTTCTACTGAAAATTTCTTCCTCTGGGAACGTTTTGGGATCGTACTTCCGGATTTTGACCCGGATAAAGATGCCGTTTTATTTTCGGAGAAGATAAACGGTAAATATGTGATGCTGCACAGAGACCCGCCAAGTATTTGGATTGCCTATTCCGATGATTTACTTCATTGGAGCGGGCATCAAAAAATTGCCGACCCCATCAATAACCATTGGGAAAATGAGAAAATCGGTGCCGGAGGACCTCCTGTAAAGACACCATATGGTTGGCTTCTGATATATCACGCGGTTCAAAAACACGCACCGGAACCCTCCAGATTGACTTATCGACTGGGATTCATGTTACTGGATCTTTCAGATCCCTCAAAAGTCCTCAAACGTACAACTGACCCGATTCTTGAACCTGAAGAAGAGTGGGAAATCTTTGGAGGCGTCCCTCAGGTTGTCTTCACGGACTCCCTGATTGATTATAAGGATGAGTATTTGGTTTATTACGGAGCAGCAGATAATTATATTGCACTTGCCAGTTGTAAAAAATCAGAGGTTTTTGATTGGATTAAAGAGAAATAAACCTTAAATGTGAAAATTCTTTGTAAGGTCAGATATTTATTTGGGATGAAGCTATTGAGTTTCATCCCAAATAAAAACGGCTGTTGATATCAGAGCGTTTTTAGAATCAAATGTTTCAATTGATTGTTGTAATCCATTCTCATGATAATGTATGATCTGATAATTGAACAGTTCTCCGGATCTGAAAGAGGAAATCTTTACCGGCTTTTCATCAGAGTATTCTAAAACATTTGTTGCAATAATCTTCCCTTCTGAATCCTTGTGAATAGTCTTGATTAAATTACCATCTTGATCAAAAAGATTTTCCTCAAAAGCATTCATCTGATTATCCCGATAATATTTTACTTTTACAGGGTCATTTTCTGAAACGGCCTCATTGTATTCAAATAACGAATAATGTGTCATGGATTTAGTATCGTAAAAAAATATTCTTACTAGTCTTCCTGTCTTATCGTATTGAAAAACCGTTTTTCCTGTCATTTGTGAATTTTCATAAGTCTTCTTTTCTTTGATTTTTCCATTCTCATGATAAGTAGTTTCTGTAAAAGCAACTGTCTTATTATCTGGTAAAACGACAGTTTCCTTCATCAGTTTACCGTTATGATCATATTCATGTTCGATGGAATGTGATTCTACACCATTATTGTACACGATGATGGTGTTTAACAGAGGCGATTGCTTTATACTTTTCTCAGATTCTGTATCCGGTTCTGTTATATCCATTTCGTGGTTGTCTCCAATCTTTTGTTTTTCAGAGATTAAATTTTCTATTTCATCTTGATTATCATTTGTTAGTGCTGTTGATTCAACTGTATCACCCGATTTTTCTACTGGCAGTGAAGACTTAGCTGGTTGATCAACACTTGGTTCCTCAGGCTTTTGTCCACGTAAATCAGTTTGTTGAAGTTGAAATTCTTGTTCATTCATTGACTTTAACCGCTCAATCCTACTCAGATACATTTGTTCTGTATCTTTTAACAGCTGTATTTCTGCTGATTGCTTCTCGACAGATAATTTCAAGCTTTCAATCACAGTTGCCATTTCCTCAACGGTTCTTTCATAATCTTCCTTTTCCAGATCCATTTCAGCCTCAAGCAAGGCAATTTCCATTTTCAAGTCTTTTATACTCTGATCTTTCTGTCTTTCGATCTCCACATACCTGTCTATTGTGTTTTTTAAGCCAGATATCGTGTTATCTCTGTACTCAGATAAATTTTGATATTTACCGATTTGGTCTTTAAGATCTCGGATTTGTTGATTGAAAGCATTCACCTTATTAACCAAAATCTGGTTTTCTGCTTTTAAGCGCTGGTTTTCACTTTCTATTTCTCTGTATCGAGATTTAATTTTACTGAGCTCCTTTTCTAATTCATTTATAGCATTAGAATCTGACAGTTCAATGTCATCATTTGTATCTAAATCTTCTTCAAGGGTTATAATTTTTAAAACCGGTGTAGTTTGATCGTACAAGAAAGTTTCTACCTGAACGGTTTGTTCAACTCTAAACGAATTCATCCAACTCTCCTGAGCACTCAGATATTGAACCATTTCTTGGACTGTTTGTTCAGAAAATGACGAATTTAGAAGAACTTTTTTGACATCTGCTATATAGCTAACTGTTGGTTTATCTGATACACCTTCCAAGTAAGCAATGACAAAAAGCTCACTCGTTTTTATGTTTATAGATACAATGTTATTGTGTTCAAAGGAAAGTTCAACAAGTTTCAAATCGTCATCTTCTACGATAGTGTACCCATTTTTTTGCCACGATTTTTCTACCTCATCCAATTGAAAAGAAAAGGCTATTATGCAAAACAAAATCATTAGTGTTATTAAAAGTCTGCTTTTTTTAAGGAAATTATATCTGCCTATTCCGAACACCCTCTCAGAATGCATTAAAATGGGTGATGGTTTCCAATTTTCTTTTGGGAACTTTGTATTTACCATCAACTTTGTCATATTTGACCGTTTCATCAGAATCATAATATTCGGATTTTTCATCTTTATAGCCAAGTGCTATGATCGTATCCAGTTCATATTCCTGTGGAACATTTAATATTTCTCGAACTTTTTCTCTGTTTAAACTCCCTATCCAGCAGCATCCTATATCGTACTCTTCAGCTTGCAACATTATATTCTGAGCAGCTGCACCGATATCATGGTTGGTGTATGCTGTTTTGAGGTCTTTTTTAATCAGTATGAGCAAAAATGCTGTTGGCTTTTCTCCTTCTTTTGGCGTTCCTCTTGGAGCAATGTACCCAGCCCATTTAACTTGGTCAAAGATTGTTTCAACCAATTGCCTGTCATCAATAATAACAAACTCAAGTGGTTGCTTATTCATTGCAGAGGGAGCTAATCTAGCTGCATTGACCAAATTTCTTAGAATGTCCTTTGGGATTTTGTGTTGTTTATACTTTCTGATTGTTCTTCTTTGAGTAATTGCATCTGTAATATTCATAAAAACACCGCCTTATTCGCTATAGTACTTGATATAGTCAAATTTCACATATTTTGGAGTACCTTGAAAATGATCAAATTCCAAAGTGTATTGAAATAAATGCCCAGGTTGAATGGCATCTTGAGAGTAGAGTTTCTCAATACTTAAAAATTCCTGATTCTCTCCAATGAGACTATAAGCTATTTGGCATCTTTTTTCAATCATGGAGGTATTCATCGCCACGCCTTTAATCATTATTTTGTTATCATCCACTCGATAAGAATTCTCTTCCAGTATTGCAAATTCACTATCCTCATCAAAATGCACAAAATCAACCATATCATACCAGGAAATCTGAGAATGATAAAACCATGAATTATCGTTAAAGAGAACGATGACGTCATCATCACTTGGAAAAACCATAACAACCTTTTCACCAAATACGATAAAAGAAACAAAAAGGATTGCTATTACTGTTAAAATTCTTTTAGTCATAATTATCCCTTTCTTTCATTAATGATTTTGTTTAGTCTTTTTCTTCATCTATAATTATAACATTTTTGAATTATCATTCTCCCGATATCTTCTCAAAAAAAAAGCGAGGAATCGATTTCCCCCGCTTTCTTATCATTTAAAAAGTTAAGTCATTTAATTCTCATAATTCTTAAGATCATCGGAATAATAATCATGGCTATCATCAACCAGTCCCATTTCTTTGCATCCTTCCAGGCAATATAAATATAAACAGCAACGATAAAAATCGTTAAAAGTATATAGATAAACATCATGTCAAATCACTCCGATATCTTTTTCGATCAATTAAAATAAAAAGTACACCCAGGATTATCAACAATAAGACAAAACCAGGATAAAACAAGTTGCTATTTGCAACAGAGGCAACAAAATCCGAATAATAGAGTGCAAAAGTGCCAACAATCATTGTGATGAAAAATGACGGCAAGGCCTTAACCCAGACTTTGAAATAATTCTTTTCGTCTACAACATGAGCTGCAAAAATACCCGCGAGAGCAGTAGGTGGAACCATATCTCCAAGACCGGCTAACAAGGATAAAGCACTGCATACCATGATATCGTTATTTCCTAAAAACGCTAGTAAAAATGGCACACCAAGAACAGAGGCTGACCCATAAGATGATACGGCACCAAAAAGCGGAACACCAAAAGCAATTCCTAATATAAGTACTACATTAGGTAGGTCATTTAAAAAGTCAACAATCAAGCCTCTTGTGCCATTCATTGTCATAATCTGAATAAACATCCCTACACCAATCAATATTGAGAGGATGTTTATCGATTCTTTCAAAGCTTTCAAGGAAATTAAAAAAAAGTTCTTTTTAGCGATCAAGCCTGCCAGTATTGCACTAAGAATAAATATTAAAGGAAGACCCAAAGAGAAACTTGATATGTTCTCAATTATCATTAAAACAATCAACAATACTACAGGAATATATAAATGCCATCGTTTAAAAAAAGGTTCAATCTTTAATATAGAGTTCCCACTAATTTTTTTTACATCTTTAGCACCAATAAGAAGAGCAGTGATTATTGCCAAAGGTACTGTGAGAAGAAGAAGTGGTGTTGTAAAGCCGATAAAAGGCATGTCAACTCCCTGACCGATAATCATAGCAGGTATGTTAATTGGAGGGGCAATCATTCCAAAAATAGCAGCCATCGCAATCAACCCGCCTGATTTACGTTTATCAAGACCTAAATCCTTCAATACGGGATAAGCTATTGCTCCTGTTGTCAATACTGCTGCTGATGAAGAACCGGTTATCATTCCCGCGCTCATAATAAAAAGAGTCATTATCATGAGTAAGAAAAGAGGTCGATTTTTGAACTTATTAGCTATTCTTTGTGCAAAATCTTCAAGTAAACCGGATGCTTTTATTGATTCCATGAAAATCATTGCTGTGGCAATGATTAATATCGCATCAAGATATCCAAATGACCCTTCAACCAAATGTCTGATGGGGAAAAAATCACCGGAAAAAAAGGCTCCACAAATAGCAGCAAACATTAGCGATACCGATATTGGTATTTTTATTGCAGCAAATAAGATAAAACTCAACAGCATTACAAAAAAATAAAAGGTTTCAGGCATAGAAAAAACTCCTTAATTTAGATAATAACCCACACCCTTACCCATTAAATCATTATATTCGGGAAGATTATTGACTTCAATCTGCACGCCGTTAAACAGGTTAAATGCGGAGAACAATTTCTTCATTAACTCTATGTGCATTCCCACTCGATGTTTTAAGGGGTAATCAGGATCATTTATAACATCCTTATCTTCACCAATCCTTTCTTGACCGGGATTAGGCGACTCAGAAAGGAAAGAGATGCAATCGGAGTTATCTCCAATTTCTCTATGACTCAGACCTCGGAAATCTTGGCTGGATGCTTCCAATTTCATTGGTATACCCATATCTTCCATTTCCATTGTGGATATGGCGCCTATTTCAAGTCCCTCCGGATGACAAACCAACATATAAGCCAGTCGCCCTCCTTCATAAACATTACCTTCCGGATCGGTTAAAACTCTTGGTGTATCACTTTCATGCATATCTAAATTAAAATCAACCTTTTCTTTTCTGATCAATTCAAGTATGGCAAAAGCCAGTTGTTGTGTGGGATTTCCATCTGGTTTTCCGGGATAGTTTCGGTTCAGGTTTCTGGATTCAGCGCCATTTTCAATGATCATTCCCGAAGGGTCATGTATGTATTGTTCAGGATCTTCAATACCCTGATCATTAATATCAGTTCTTCTGTCACCATATATCAAAAATCTCGGACCACTTCTGCTTTGAATTTCAATAAAATGGGGGAGGTCTGTACTTTCATCCTCAACAGACAATGCACTTCTATTTGAAAAGGGTACGACAATTACTCTACCTGTTTTTACAACTGCATTTTCCAAGAAAACTAACGCACTGGTGGTCCCTGCAATTTCTCTTGCATGGGTTCCTCCCATGAGCAAAAATGTAGCACCTGGATTTCCACTATCCATAATAAAAACCGGAGTATCTAAATTTGTTCCTTTAAGTGGTTCAAAATAGTCTGACAACCAAACTGTTTCTGTAACCCCGTATCCGGGTCTAATGTCAGGATAAATAAATTGACTAAAAATCATTATAGTTCCAACTACAAGCAGGATCGCAATAAATATATTTTTTTTCATAAAGATCTCCTCAATCGAAAATTAATCAGCAACCCATATATAAATGGGTTGCTGATTTATAAACTTACAAAAATAATTCTTTTAAAATCTCTCTCACATCAGAAGTTTTCTCAAAAAATCTTATTGGTATGTTTTTTTCTTCTGAAATCGTTGAAAATTTACCATCTTCATTCGCATCGGATTTTATCAACAAAAAGTCAGAAAATTCTACGATAGCGTCGGTAATCTCATCTGAAGAAGTTCCTCTTCTTGTTGAACCTTCAATTTGTGCAATAATAACAACTTTCCCAAAATCTTTTGAGATTTCTGCCAATTGAACTAATCTTTCAATTTCTGTTTCAACATCAATCCCGGCAGCTCCGAGACCTTTTCCACTTGCACCAACAACAATAATCACCGTATTGAAGGGTTTAATGTTTTCAGCGGTAGGTTCAACATCTTTTATAAACTCATAGTTTATTCCGCCTGTTTTAGCTAACACCATCATTTGCAATGCCCCTGGGGATTGTCCTCCAGATGTTATCAAAACGGGTTCTTCAAAGGTAAGAGGTTCTTCAGTATTGGCAAAACCAAACACCGTTAATAATCCCACTAACATGAATAGCAATATTTTTTTCATAATTGTCTTCCTTTCATAATTTGATAGGTTACTCACTCTCAATTACATTTCAGGTGCAGAAGCGGCTCCATCTCTTCGAACAGATCCTACACCAATCATCATGCCATCATCTTCAACAGCAATGATATTTGGACCACCAAAATAAAGATCTGGATAGTCGTACAAAGTTACTTCATGACCCATAGCTTCTAAAACTTGAACGGTAGACTCAGGAAATCCTCTTTCCATACGGACATCTTTATAAAAAGTATATCCAACAAATTTTGGCATTTTAACAGCTTCATCAATGGGCATGCCAAAGTCAATCAGATTAACAATGAGTTGTGTTACTGTTGAAATAATTCTTCCGCCACCGGGAGTACCAATAACAAATTTAACTTTTCCATCCTTTTCAATGACGGTTGGACAAATAGTCGTTCTAGGCCTTAAACCGGGTTCAAGATTGATAATATCCCAATCTCTATAGCTCGAGGCGAAATTCCCCATTTCATTATTCATAAAGAAACCGTCAATATAGGAACCTGTTCCAAAGAAGCTGGATAAGGTTTGCGTCCAAGCAACTGCATTTCCATATTTGTCTGTAACAGAGAAATGCGTTGTTGAAGGAGATTCATAATTTTCAGCAATAGCTAATGCAGCTTCTTTCTCTTTTGACAAAATAACTTCTTCATATGATTTGCCTTCTTCGAAAGGATATGCATCGCCGGCATAATCCCAATAAGTATCAGGATCAAGAGCTTCATCCAAATCAATTACCATGGCTCTTAATCTTGCAAAATCCTTACTCATGAAACCATTAACGGGAAGATCATAAAAGGCTGGATCTGATATATAATTTCTTCTATCCACATCTTCAAGAACCAATGTCTGCTGGATGATATGAACTGCAAGGGGATCGTAAGGACCCATCAAACCAAGATTAAAATTCTCAAGAACATTCATGATCGCAATGAGTTGTGGTCCAGATACAGGTGGTCCGGGCGCATAGATATCATAACCTCTGTATGTTCCATGAACCGGTTCTGTAACATAGGCAATATAATTTTCCATGTCTTCTTTGGTAATAAACCCATCATTCGCTTCCATATAGGCTGCAATGGCGTTAGCAATTCTGCCGTTATAGAAGCAATCAATCCCATTTTCCTTAATGAGTTCTAACGTTTGGGCAAGTGGTTCATTAACAAATAAATCCCCCGCTTCCCATAAAAGCATTTCATTTAAGAATTCAGGGGCATTTTCCAGTAATTTCTCATAATTATCACTGGTTACTCCAGCAAATGTTTCATTGACAATGAAACCTTCTCGGGCTAAATCGATTGCAGGTTGGATCAATTCTTCAAGAGACATTGATGCTCCATTTTCCAGCATCTTTTGAATACCAGCAGGTACTCCCGGCACTAATGCTCCCATTGGAGTATATCTCACACCACTAATATTCGTGCCCAGTTCCTCTAACTTCTCGTAAGTGGCAATTTGTGGTGCCATACTCTTAAAATCAACTGCGAACTTTTCTCCATCAGCCAATGTAACAACTGCATAGCCTTCTCCACCAAGTCCTGAGGCGTAGGGTTCGACAACACCTAAGGCGAAACTTACAGCGATAGCGGCATCAATGGCATTTCCACCCTTCTCGAGAATTTCAGCACCCACTTCAGCTGCATAGGGATTAGCAGCAGCCACCATTCCAAGACTTGAAGCAACTGTCTGTGCAGTAACAGCACTAAATGCAAATGACACAATAAGACTGATGGTAATAATAAATAGCAAAGCTTTTTTCATGGTTGATTCCTCCTTTTGATAGTTGACTCCTAAATCATCGAAACTTATTTCATAAATAAGCTCCCAAGCCTTTCTCCAATAAATCAAAATAGTTAGGAATTCCTTCAACTTCAATCATTTTGTCTGGATAAAATAGATTCCAGGATGATAAAAACTCCTCAAAAGTTGCGATATGTCTTGCCACTCGTAAATCTAAAGGGTATCCATTTTCATCGTAAGGAACGTACAACTGGCCTCTTTGAGCTGCATTAACGTAGAATTTGTCCTTTCCAGTTAAAATCAAATCCTCGCTGGACTTCCCTCTCATTCTTCCTTGAGCGGGATTTGAAACCTCGAAAAGTACTGCCTGTGTTTCTGTATTGTCGCCCCACTCTCTGTGACTCAAGCCCCTTAAATTTAAAGGAGATTCTTCCAGTCCAATATCAATTCCGTACATTTCAAGCATCATTTGTGCTGTTACTGCCAGTTCGGCAGCGTTTTGATGGAAAACAATTGCATTATTTACAGGGTATTCCGGTGATGATTCATGCAAATCAATAGCAAGATCTATTCCTTCTTCTCTTATCAAAGAAGTGATTGCATAAGCCAATTTCTCAGTACCATACCCATCTTCTCTACCCGGATAACATCTGTTGAGATTAGTTGTTTCCTGCCCCCCTAAAACAGTACCTTTTGGATGTATAAAAATTGTTGGGTCAGGCCATTGATGAATTGAATTGGTTCTTCTTGAACCATACCTAAAAGTACGACTACCACTTGAAGTCTTAATTGTGAAAAATTGCGGATCACCTTCCATCTGATCTGTATGAGTAATTGCACTATGATTTGCCCAGGGGATGATATAAAGGGTTCCATTCACACTTTCAGATATGTTTTCTATTAGTGTAATCGCTGAAAGTGCTGCCGCAGGTTCATTTGCGTGAGTTCCGCCTAATAAAAGAACTTTGGCGCCTTCTTCACTGCCTTTAAAAACAAAAACTGGAGTATCAAAGGCTGTATTTTTTATATCCACAAACCATTCGCTCAGCATCGTTTTTTGTGCTAGACCATCACCCGGAAATAGCTCGGGATCATCCCACATTTTGACAAACTCAGTAGCTGATATAATGCAAATTATAACTATGGAGATTATAAAGACCAAAAATTTAATATTCTTCTTCAAAGAATCACCTCAGAAACTATAAAGTGTGAAAGCACCGCCGGAGC
>CAZRYM010000076.1:0-10135 GCA_964604305.1 uncultured Thermotogaceae bacterium
CGATGCTGGGAACTTGTGATTCATTAAACGTTGCCGTGTCCACATCGATTATTTTATACAACGCCTCGATAAAAATGAAAGGATGAAAATATTGAAATTTTACTTTGAAACATACGGATGCCAGATGAATGTCAACGACTCTGAGATCATGAAAGGCATTTTACAGCAAAAAGGACACGAAATAACCGGTCTTGATCAGGCGGATGTTGTGTTGGTGAACACCTGTGCCGTCAGACAAAAATCTGAAGATAAGGCCTTTGCTTTCATCGGAAGATTGAACAAGATGAAAAGAGAAGAAGGCAGAAATATAAAGGTGGGTGTTTGCGGGTGTGCTGCCGAAAAAGAGAAGAAAGACTTTCTGAGAAGACAGGGTGTGGATTTTGTGTTTGGTACCCGTTCCATTACCAGAATCGAAGAACATGCTCTCAAGGCTTTAAATGGAGA
Source organism: uncultured Thermotogaceae bacterium (assembly GCA_964604305.1). Classification (GTDB taxonomy): domain Bacteria; phylum Thermotogota; class Thermotogae; order MWEM01; family MWEM01; genus JASUTC01. The sequence goes on from CAZRYM010000076.1 coordinate 445, forward strand.
ACGTTTTATGGATTTTTCCGATACGTTGGATGAGATCAATTACCACACTCCCGCTTTACGCAACAGCAGCCATCACGCCTGGGTCACGATTTCTTATGGTTGTAATAAATTCTGTTCTTATTGTATTGTTCCCTATACACGGGGAAGGGAACTCAGCAGATCCTTTGAGGACATCGTTGCAGAATGTCAACAACTGGCAAAAGACGGGTATAAAGAAATCACCCTTCTGGGGCAGAATGTAGATTCTTATGGGCTTGATGTTGAAGATGAACAGGTGACATTCGCCAATCGTTTAAGGGAATTTTCTAAAATCGAAGGACTGCAACGGATTTGGTTTTTGACCTCCTATCCTTCGGATTTTTCTGAGGAAGTCATTGATGTGATGGCTCAAGCTGGTAATTTTGCCCAATCCATTCATCTTCCCGTTCAATCGGGCAGCGATCGCATTTTAAAGGCTATGAACAGACGTTATACCAGAGATGAGTATCTCCAGCTGATAGCAAAGATCAAAAAGGGTTTACCCGGTATTTCACTAACCAGCGACATTATCATCGGTTTTCCCGGAGAAACGGAAGAGGACTTTCAAGACAGTGTGAACCTGGTCGAAGAAGTGGGTTATGAAAAGGTCAATCTGGCCATATACTCTGAGCGAAAAGGAACATTAGCCGCTGAAAAGATGGAAGATGATGTACCGCTGGAAGTTAAGAAGAGAAGGTTGAATCATCTGTTAGACATTCAAAAGGAAATGAACCGCGCCTTCAACGAGAGCTATCAGGATAAAGTTGTGGATGTCATTGGAGAGGCCGTTCTGCCCAGAAAGCCCCATTTGATTTATGGAAGAACGTTCCGAAATAAAATCGTGATCTTTGAGGCCGATTCAAGTCAAATTGGTCAATGGAAAAAGGTTAAGATACACCGGGTCTCAGCCGGACCCCTTTACGGAGAGGTGGTTTAAAAGTGTCTGAAAAGAAGCTCACTCCCATGATGCAGCAATATATGGATATCAAATCAAACTTTCAGGATGCCATCTTGCTGTTTCGTCTCGGGGATTTTTACGAGTCTTTCTTTGAAGATGCCAAAAGAATTTCACGTGTCTTGCAGTTGGTTCTCACACATAGAAACGGCAATGACATGGCCGGAATCCCACATCATGCTTTGAACAATTATCTGAAAAAACTGGTGGAAGCCGGATTCAAAGTTGCCATATGTGATCAGGTGGAAGATCCCAAACAGGCAACGGGGATCGTCAAACGTGAAGTAACAAGAGTTGTTACACCGGGAACCGTCATCGAAGATTCCATTTTGCAGGAAACGACTAACAGCTATATGGCATCGGTCATGAAGTCTTACGAGAGCTATTTCTGTGTGTTGCTTGATATTTCCACCGGTGGTTCCATGGTCTTCCAGAGAAAACAATGGCAAGAGTTGGAAGATATTGTCAAGAAATTTGAAACGGTCCAACTCATCTATCCGGAGGGGTTTGAAGCCGAACTCGCTGTAAAGCAGTTAAAGAAGCAAATCAGCGGACTTTATATTGAAGCCCTTCCCAAATGGTATTACAATTACGATGAAGCGGTTACGCAGCTTGAGAGAGTATTCGAAGTGGGCGATATTTCTTTCCTCGAGCTTCCATCCGATGCCTGTGCCCTGTATGGGGCCACCCTGAAATATTTGGATTATCAGCATATGGATGCCTTTGAACATTTATCTCGTCCTGTTTATATGAACGATCAACAGCGACTTTTGATTGACAATACAACCGTAGAAAATCTAAATCTTATCGGCGATTCCAGGGATAAACGTTCTGCCTCTTTATTCAACGTGATTGACAGAACGGTCACCTCTCTGGGAAGGCGAAAGCTGAAAGAATGGCTGCTATCTCCTTTAAGAAACCAAGATGAGATACAGAATCGACTGGATCATGTCAGGGTGTTATTCCAAGATGAGTTTTTCCGTTCATCTCTGGAACTGGTTTTGGATGAGGTTTACGATATCGAACGAATCATATCACGCTTATCATACAGAAAGGCATCTCCGGCAGATTTTGTCTCCTTGAGATCCACTCTATGGATGATCCCTCAGATCATTGAGTTGTTGCAGGATAACCCTGTTTTTGGAGATATTCTACATCATCTGGATCCGGTTTTTGATCTCAAAGAACTTTTGCAAAACGCCCTTTACGATGAACCGGATAGTCAAATAGGCCTTGGAAAAATCATTAAAGAAGGTTTTCATGAGGAACTGGATGAATACCGGGAATTGCTTACAGGAAGCGGAAAAAAACTTAAAGAATTAGAAGCATATGAGCGGGAGAGAACCGGTATCTCGAATCTCAGAATTAAGCAAAACAAAGTCTTTGGCTATTATATCGAGGTTTCCAAATCCCATACCTCAAAGATACCGGATGATTATGTGAGAAAACAAACGCTGGTATCCAGCGAAAGGTATGTCAGCGATGCACTCAAGCCCATTGAGGAAAAGTTGACCATGGCGGCTGAGAGAGTGGAAGTCTTGGAAAGGCAGGCTTACACCAGCCTGATGGAGCAATCCACCGCTTTTATTCCCCAACTTAAAGAGAATGCCTTTGCCTTAGCTTGTCTTGATAGTTATCTCTCATTATCCAAGATAGCTGTGGAAAAGAATTATGGCGAACCAACCTTTAACAACAACCGGATTTTAAGAATTGAAGGGGGACGACATCCCGTTGTGGAATGTTTTGAGGAAAACTTCATTCCCAATGACATTGCTTTGGATCAATCAAACTCCTTTATCATCCTGACGGGGCCTAATATGTCGGGGAAATCAACGTATTTGCGACAAACGGCATTAACTTGTCTATTGGCTCAAATGGGCTCTTTTATCCCGGCAAAATCAGCCAATTTACCCATCTTGGATAGAATTTTCACACGTATCGGTGCCAGAGATGACCTTTCTTCTGGCAAAAGTACCTTTTTAGTGGAGATGTCTGAAACGGCCACCATCTTGAACAACGCGACAGAAAATTCACTGGTCATTTTAGACGAGGTGGGACGCGGCACCAGCACGTATGACGGAATCAGCATCGCATGGGTGGTGTCCGAATATCTGCATAATACCATTGGCGCCTATACCATCTTTGCCACTCATTACAACGAACTCACCGAGCTTGCAAACTTGTATGACGGGATGAAAAATCTCTGTGTAAAGGTCTTGGAGGAAAACAACGAAGTCATCTTTTTACATAAAGTGGAATCGGGAATCTCTTCCAAAAGTTATGGTATTGAAGTGGCAAAGATTGCCGGATTGCCCAAAGAAGTAGTGGGAAGGGCACATGAAGTGCTTAACACCATAACAGATGAAAAGAATCTTGAAGGAAAGATCAGGGTTCTGGGGATGAAGCAAATGGACGAGATCAAGAAAAAAAGCCGAAGTACTTCCAAAAAAAATAAAAGGAAAACCCAACAATTGTCAATTTTTTTAAGAGGTGATTCCGATTAAGATATTAACACCTTCTGAAATGGGAAAATGTGATCAATATACCATACAACAAGGAATACCGTCTATGGTTCTTATGGAACGGGCCGCTCATTCGGTGGTGCATGCCATTTTGGATGAATTTGAAGGTGTTCCCCAAAAAACATTAGTATTATGTGGCATTGGCAACAATGCGGGCGACGGACTGTGTATCGCAAGAGAATTAACCGATCTTTCCAGTGACTGTACGGTCCTGATGATGATGGGAGTGGGTAAGCTCTCCGGTGATGCCCAAAAACAGTTTAATCTCCTATCAGAAAAGGATTGTAACATCACTACGGATATTCACTCTCAGGAGGAGTTACTGGATCAATATGACCTGATTGTAGATGCTATATTTGGAACGGGATTGAACAGAGCTATCCCAGAGCCAATGGATTCTTTCCTTGCTAAAGTCAATCAGTCTGATGCTTTCAAATGTGCTGTGGATGTCCCCACTGGTATAAATGCCGTAAACGGAACTCTGTTTGCAGTGAATCCATTCTACGCTGATTTAACCGTTACTTTTGCCTTCCCCAAATCCGGCATGTTTTTCTACCCGGCTCGAAAGACCATTGGCAAGCTGAAGAGTTCCTATATCGGTATCTCCAATGAAACACCCAAAGCCATTGGGTGGCAGGAAAAATACTTGATGAACGCCCTCACTGCGAAGAGAATTTTACCGTCATCCGATCCGGATGTCCACAAGGGGAGTCTGGGCCGATTGAGTGTTATAGGGGGGTGTTCGGATTATAAAGGCGCACCACTGCTGGCGTTAAAAGCCGCACTGAAAAGTGGTGCCGGTATGGTTAAGGGGATCTTTCCCCAATACAGTAGCCCATCATTTTTTAATATTCCACCGGAAATAATCATCAACACTGTTTCAACCTCACAAGATCATCATGGATATGAAAGCCTTGAAGAGATCCTAAACAAAACAGCGGATGCCGATGCATTTGTTATTGGGCCCGGGCTGGGTAGGCTTTACAGCACAACACAATTTGTCATTGACTTTATCTTAAAAACAAGAAAACCCATTTTGATCGATGCAGATGGCCTGTTTGCCTTCTCATCACCCGAAGGCCTTGAAACACTTGCCAAAAGAGGCGGAGAAATTGTTTTAACCCCACACATGGGAGAGTTTTCCAGGTTGACCGGAAAAACTGTGACAGAAATAAAAGAAAGACGATTTGAAATACTCAGAGATTTTGCTAAAAGACATCAGTGTACCGTCGTTTTAAAAGATGCCACCACAGTCATATGCACGCATGAAGGCCAGATCATTGTCAATATCACCGGCAATGAAGGCCTTGCAACAGGCGGTAGTGGAGATGTTCTCTCCGGTATCATTGGCGCATTCCTGGCAAGAGGCTTGCAAGGACACCGTGCAGCACAACTGGGTGTTTACCTTCACGGACTCACTGCTGATATTTATAAAAAGGAACACGAGAGTTCCACATTCACCCCATCCACTATCTGTGAGATGCTGGATGAAGCCATGATGACGTTAAGATAAAAGAACCGTAAAACGGACATTTTTTCAGTAAAATTATAAACTGGTTCCAATGCAAAAACCTTTTTTTCGATTGTTTACCCAAAAATTCGTATCCGTTATTGTACTGCGGGAGGGCACATGGGCCCTCCCCTACGTCTTTGTTTAAAGTATTTATAAGTTTTTGTAGGGGAGCCCCTATGCGTGGTCAGAGAAGACACTGACCTTGGAGTATTTTGCCTTTGGCAAAAACTCCATGGCTCCCGCAATTGAAACATCGCTTGATTTTCCAATTATGCCTTTGAAAATGAGCTTTTTACAGAGCAACCATAAACTTTTTTAAAAAAATACGTCGTAAATACGAGGAGAGTGATCACATTGTTGTGGAAAGACCAATACAAAATAGGTGTTGAGCTAATAGACAAACAACATCAGGAACTATTTAAGCGATTGAACAGCTTTTTAACTGTTTTAAGAAACGGTCAACCGTTGGAAGAAAAAATGGACGAGGTGGAGAAAACCTTTGGGTTTATGGGGGAATATGTGAATGTCCATTTTAACTCAGAAGAAGCCCTTCAAGAAAAAGTGGGCTATCCCGGTTATGAGGAACATCACAGGATTCATGAAAAGTTCAAACAGGATATTGTTGCCTTTAAGAAGGAATTCGAAAAAGACAAGTATAACGAAGACCTTATCATGGAATTCAGCGGAAAACTCCTGACCTGGCTCATCAACCACGTCACCGGGGAGGACCAAAATATCGCCAAATACGTTCCGGAAGGGGGCGTTCAAGTTGAAAGTTGAGCAAATAAACCCCATATACATCGCTTCCAAAGATGTGTTTAAAAAGATGTTTGGATGGGATGTGGAAAAGGGAAAACTTCAAATCGTTGACGAAATCGAAACAAAAAACACCGCCAACGTTTCTATCGGCATTACCGGTGATTTGAAAGGAACCATCCTCTTCAGTTTCCCGGAAGGGATTGTATTAAAAATTGTTGAAGAGATGTCGGGTATGAAATTCGAAAAGGTTGACAAATTCGTCGCCTCAGCTATTGGAGAACTGGCCAACATCATCAGCGGGAACGCCATGAACGGTTTTTCCGGCAACGATTACAGTTGTGATATTGTTCCTCCTCAAATATCCCTCGGAGAAACAAAAACCTTTACCACAGCAACCGATCAGGTATTACTCATTAATTTGGAAACACAAGGATACGTTTTCGACCTTTTCATCTCCATAGCAGAGAATAAATAGGGTTTATATCAATAAATCTTTTTCCAGGCCCAGTTACAGTACAGCTTGTTAAATCCAAAAGCCAAATAAAAATCCATCGCTGTTCCCACATAGGCTTTTTTGGCTCCATAAAGCTTATAAACCGCTTTAATACTTTCAAGGACAGCAGCTTTTCCTAAACCCATCCGTCGGTAATCCGGATCAGTGGCTACCGGTTCAACATAGGAAATATTTTGTGAGGGTTCATACCAGATACCCGCATAGGAAACATAACTTCCATCTGGTGCTTTTATGACAACATTGAGGCGTTTATCATAATTCGGAGCGGTTTGCATCAGCTTCCGATCCTCAAGCTCCGTTTCGATATCCGGCTCACCCTCATGGTTGAAACCCCGCCATAAAACCCTTGATACCTTCTTCAAATCATTTTCCTCATCAAGGGAACAAACCGTAAAACCATCAGGCAATCTGTAATCAAGGGAATTCTCCGACACATCAAAGACAGACATGCATTGTGGATAATCTTCTACGCGCTCAAACATATAAGTCACTGCCAGATCTGTTAATCCCTGATCTTCTTCCGATTCATTAATAAAGACAATCAACTTCTTATCATTTTCAGTAGTCACCTCAAACAAATTATCAAGGGCGTAGTGAAAAAGCTCTTCCTTTAAAAATTCATATCCGGGACAAAATTCAAAATAAGCCTCACCCAACTGCATTTCATAATGCACAATAGCGACTATATCCCCATCCGCTTCCCAGATCCTAATCTTATCTGCATTTTTCTTATCAAAATAAGGATGAAAGTGCATATACTCCCACCTTGACGGAAACCAATTCGATGCCTGTAATTCCGGATCAAAGGTCTCAGACAAAAAAGCCATGACCCTTTTGTAATCTCTGTCTATTGAATACGCAAAATCACGCATATTTTTCACCTCATTAAGAAGATATAAGATTATAGCAGATTTTTTGGAAAATGATATAACAAATCGAGGGTAGAGTGATGAAATAACTTCACAACTGTATACAGGATTTTAAATATCTATAAACAGTTAAAAAAGAAATTATATGAAATCATCGAGTTTTAAGTATAAATCCTATACAAAATTCCAAGGACCATAAAAAAAATATGGATTTTTTGGCTTTTTATAAGGAGTTTAATATACATAAATCGTTAAAAACACAATGAGTTGCACTTTTAATCTGAACTTTTTCTTTTTTACAACCCCCTACTTATTAACGATTCAGTTTTTCTAACAACCCTTCAAGAATTTTCTCTGTAAACTGTCCCTTACTAAAATTGACAAGTGCTCTCAGGGGCATGTATCTCATCATGTTAATGGCAATGTCTGGATTTTCCGCGGAAATATCAGATAAGCCCATTTCGCTGGTGATTTGTTTGGCCAGGTCATCCACAAATGGTTTTGCTTTTGGGTCTTCCATTAGTTCTCCCACAGTTGTGTTCCTGTGATATTTCTTTGGAATGGTGATGACGGATGTGATGTTTACACTGGTAGATAATCTGATGTCATCAGATGAGGCCCCTATTTGTATCTCATAAGCACCGCTTTCCACGTGCCAGTCTTTAATCTTTGTGTTGTAATAGGCAAAAGAACGTTGGTTTAATTTGATGGTGATGGTCTTTTCTTCACCGGGTTCAAGCGCCTCTTTTGCAAATCCCTTTAGTTCTTTAGGGGCACGGATAAGCTTTGTTTCGGGTTTGCTTACGTAAAGTTGGGCAATTTCTTTTCCCGTTAAATTCCCGGTATTTTTGACCTTGAATGAAACTTCGAGAGTCTGTTTATCATTGATTTCGGCTTTGTCCACGGTGATATCCGAGTATTCAAAATTCGTATAGGAGAGTCCGAAGCCAAAGGGGAAAAGTGGTTCAATTGCTTTCTTTTCATAATATCTGTATCCAACAAAAAGTCCTTCTGCATATTTGACCTCGTCTCCTTCTCCGGGGAAATTCAGATAAGAAGGGTTATGGCTTAAGTGTTTTGGGAAGGTTTCTGCCAGTTTTCCGGAGGGGTTTACCTCGCCAAACAAAAGTGAGGCAATGGCTGATCCAATAGCCTGTCCACCTAAGTATGCTTCAAAAACACCTTTGACAGAATCAATCCAGGGCATTTCCACCGGTGATCCGTTGGAAAGAATGACGACCGTGTTTTTTTGAACCTTCGCCACTTCTTCAATCAGTTTGTTGTGATTGGGTGGCATCTGCATATGGGCTCTGTCGTATCCTTCGGATTCGTAACGATCAGGCAGTCCGGCGAATATGATGGCAACGTCACAATTTTGAGCCTTTTCTTTTGCTTCTTCAATCATTTGGTCATCTGTTTCATCTGTATCTATACAATAACCCGGAGCATATTCTACCCTCGTATTGCTCATTCGTTGAATTTCCTCAAGAGGCGCATCTACTTTGAAGGGTTTGATATGTGAACTGCCCCCACCCTGGTAACGGGGCTTTTTTGCAAATTCGCCAATAACAGCTATTTTCTTGTCTTTTTGTAGGGGTAATATTCCATCTTCATTTTTTAACAGGACAATACTCTCTTCAGCTGCCTTTTTTGCCCTTTTATGGTGTTCGTTTTTATCGTAATCCTGGATAGCCTTTTTCTTTTCTAGGGCAGTGAAGATGATATTCAAGATTCTCCTGACCGCTTCGTCAAGCAATTCTTCTTGAAGTGCTCCGTCTTTAACAGCTTGAATGATTTTCTTCTCACCAATACCACAACTCGAAGGCATCTCCAAATCCAAACCTGCTTTTAGTCCTTCAACCCTTTCATTCACAGCCCCCCAGTCTGACATAACAAAGCCTTCAAATCCCCACTCAGCTCTCAGAATTTGAGTCAGCAGATAATGATGTTCTGAGCAAAATTCCCCATTGACTTTGTTATATGCACACATAATGGTCCAGGGTTTCGCCTCTTTTACAGCTGTTTCAAAACTTGAAAGATAGATCTCCCTAAGTGTTCTCTCATCGATGATTTCATCCACACTCATTCTCATGTGTTCCTGGTTATTGGCTACAAAATGCTTTAGAGACGTTCCCACACCTTGACTTTGAACCCCTTTAATATGGTTCTTTGCCAATTCGGAGGAAAGATACGGGTCTTCGGATAAATATTCGAAATTTCTTCCACACAGTGGAGAACGTTTGATGTTGGCAGCTGGACCCAGAATGATTGAAATACCCTCGGCCTGACATTCTTCTCCGATTGTCTTGCCCACATCGGCTACAAGCTCTCTATCCCATGAACTGGCAAGGTTAACAGCCGGGGGAAAGCAAACGGCCTCTATCGTTTCGTTTTCGCCATCTTCATGTTCAAGGACTTTTCTCAGTCCGTGAGGACCATCGGACATCATGATGGCCGGGATATCCAATCGGTCAACAGCCTTTGTATGCCAGGCACCTACACCTGAACACATAGCAGCCTTTTCTTCCAAAGTCAATTTTG
>CAZRYM010000077.1:0-7191 GCA_964604305.1 uncultured Thermotogaceae bacterium
CCCCGAATGCTATAGCATATGCGGCAATTATCCACAGTAATGCCAAAAGACCGGATAATGGATTTGTTAAAAGGAATATGCCAATAATTATGGATAATAAGCCATTTAGTACAAGAAGCCATTTAAATGCATTGCTAACCCTGTTTTTTGGGATGGAGAAACCGGCCCAGAAGTCAAAGAATCCATAGTAAAGCATCCAAATAGCGATAATGAAAACCATTGCAATTTCAACTGTTCCCGGCAAGATAAAAGCAAATAATCCGATGGCTATACCCACTATTGCTTCGATCAGTAACATGGATTTAGGTTGAGTGGCTTTTTCATCTTTGTAAAAAAGAAGTTGAAACAAACGATAAACGCCAAATATGACTGCGATTAACCCGATTAACATTATAAATAACGAGGATGTTAACCCGGGCCATACCAGTAAGAGGATTCCCAAAGCAATAAATAAAAGCCCTAAAAGAAGTCCTTGCCACCATTTTTCATGCATGATAGATTCAAAAGATTTTGTGTACATTTTTTTCATTATTATCCTCCCTTTTTCATTTTGTTTAGTATAACAGAAATAGATATAAACAAATAATTAAATCAAAAGCTTCAGATTAACTCATAACTTGTGGAAGTAACTGGTGCCTTCAAGCTATCCAAAACTCTCTCCAGTAAAACCCCTTCTCTATGAGGAACTTCAAATCCAAATGTTGCTCGAATGGCAAGTGAAACGAAGTGTTGAGCTCTATCCAATGCTATTGGGAGGCTGTCTCCTTGCATAAGGCTACCCACTAAAACACTGGTAAACATATCCCCCGTTCCGGGGTAAAAGGCTGGAATGTAGTCACAGCTAACCTTCCAATAGCGGTTGTCCTTTGAATTATAAGCAACAGTAGAGGTGCTTTTATCCTTTAACTCATTGGGAACACTGGTTATGACAGCATAAGCGGGTCCCATTTCTGTAAGTGATTTAACCCATCTCTTGATTTCGTCATCTGTTATTCTTGAGGGAATGGCACTTTCCAATAAAAAAGAGGCTTCAGTGATATTGGGAGTAATAAGATCAGCTTCTTTAATCAATTCTTTCATCCCTTCAACCATCCCTTTTGTTACCGTTTGATAGCGGGTCCCGTCATCGCCCATCACGGGATCAACAACCTTTAACTGATCTGCCTTTTTAAAGTTTTTGTAAAAATCCCTGACAATATCTATCTGCCTTTCTGATCCTAGAAAACCAGAGTAGATGGCATCAAATTGTAAATCTAGGGATTTCCAATGGTCAATGTAATCTTGAAGGTGCTCTGTTAAATCAATAAATTTAAACCCCTGAAAGCCGCCGGTATGCGTTGAAAGTACTGCAGTAGGTACGGGGCATACTTGAAATCCCATGTTAGAAAGTATGGGTATTATGACAGTTAAGGATGCTCTGCCAAAACCTGAAATGTCATGTATTGCCGCTACTCTGGGTACGATGTTTTTCATCTTTTCCCCCTTATATAATATACAAACAATCACATTCATTTGTAATCAATAAGATTATATCACTTTTTTTTCACTTAAATCTGTTAGAATAGATATATGAGAAGAATGAATTTTACTGATTTTTTTGGGCTTGATGTCGTTAGTTCAAAGAGAGAAGAAATTGACGATTTCCTAAAAGATTGTCTTGAAAAAGATGAGAAGATAAAGATCACCACTATGAACGCCCAGATTGCTTATTTTTATCTGAAAGATCATTCGGCCGCTACAGCTATTTTGGATTCTTTTGTAGTCCCTGATGGAACAGGTCTTTCCTGGGCTTTAAAACGATTAAATTCTGTAACCATTGACCGATATCCGGGTGTAGAGATTATGTACAACCTTTGTAAGATTTGTTCCAAACTGAATCAAAAGGCATATATACTTGGTGGAATAGAGGGGGTGGCTCAAAAGGCTGCCGTAAATCTCAATCTTGAAACCAATGTTGAGGTTAGTGGTTATCACAACGGGTACTTCGATTTTGAAAAAGACAGTTCACGGATATGTGAACAGATTAAAAAAAGCAATGCAACAGTCCTCTTTGTGGGGCTCGGTGCCCCTCGACAGGAAAAATGGATATATCGTTTTTTTAAGAATACGGGATGTACACTTGCCATTGGTGTAGGTGGTTCTCTCGATATTTATGCCAATACCGCAAAGCGCGCACCCGTGTGGGTACAAAAAGCCAATCTTGAGTGGTTTTATCGGATTTTACAGCATCCCATTAAAAAATTTAAAGTGATATTCCAGATCATGGCTTTCGTCAGACAGGTATTGAAAACTAAGAACTGATCAAGACGGGAATAAGTCTCATCTTTTTTCTGTCTTATATTTAAGAGGTGATAAAATGAGTTCGGAAATAGTTTGGATGATATTGGGTTTTGTACTTTTAATAGCTGAAATGTTTACTGTCACTTTTTTCATCATGTGGTTTGGTGTCAGTGCGCTTTTTACAGCTTTGCTTACTTGGCTTTGGATTGATTCTTTTACTTTACAGTTATTGATTTTTGCTGTGGTTTCATTTCTTTTGGTTTTATTTACGAGAAAACTGGCAAACAAGATGTCCGGTGAACCAAGTCGTAAAATTACCCAGGATGACATAATTGGTAAGACGGGCATAGTGACTGAGACTATTTTATCGGATAATTCAAAAGGTCTGGTCAAGATGAGCGGACAAGAATGGCGTGCCGTTTCTGAAAAAGGAACTGAAATTGAAAGGGGTACAAAGGTTGTAGTAAAAAGGCTAACTGGTGTAAAAATATATGTAGAAGAACAGGGACCAGAAAATTAAGGAGGTTATAAAATGCTTATAGCTCTTGTGATCATAATCATATTTGTATTTATCTTTGCAATGGCAGGGATAAAAATCATAAGACCTTATGAAAAAGGTGTTGTGGAAAGACTTGGAAAATTCAGCAGAATCGGAGAATCAGGCCTTCAATTCATCATTCCGCTTTTCGAAAGGATGACAAAGGTGGATATGCGTGAGCAGGTTATAGACGTCCCACCTCAGGAAGTGATTACAAACGATAACGTCGTCGTATCAGTAGATGCCATTATATACTATCAAGTGACGGATGCCTATATGGTACTTTACAACATATCCATGTTCCAGGATGCAGCGGTCAAACTCGCTCAGACAAATTTGAGAAACGTTATCGGAGAACTTGAACTAGACCAGACTTTGACATCCAGAGAAATGATCAACACAAAGTTGAGAGAAGTTTTGGATGATGCAACGGACAGCTGGGGCGTAAAGGTTTCCAGAGTTGAAATAAAGCGAATTGATCCACCACAAGATATCACCGATGCCATGAGCAGACAGATGAAATCCGAAAGAATTAAGCGTGCAGTTATTTTAGAGGCTCAGGGGATTAAGGAATCAGAAATTACAAAAGCAGAAGGTAAGAAACAGGCCTGGATTCTCGATGCTCAAGGTAAAGCTCAGGCTGTCAGACTTGAAGCGGAGGCTCGTAAATTTCAATTAAGCACTGAGGCGGAAGGACAGGCAGAGGCCATTTATAAGGTGTTTGAATCCATACACAAAGGAAATGCTACCGATGATGTCATCGCCATCAAATATTTGGAGGCTTTGAAGGATATATCCAACGGTCAGGCATCCAAAATATTCCTGCCTTTGGAGACTTCCGGCATACTGGGAAGTATCGGAGCCATCGGAGAAATGTTCAACAAAAAAGATAAGGAAAGCAAAAAAGAATAAAAAATCAGAAAATTTAATATCAAGGCCGAAACTGTCGTTTTATGGAATAAATTCAGGATTTTGACGTCAATCTAATTGTATACCCATAGGGGGTATAATTCAAAATATACGGAGGTCGAAGAATGGGAATTTTAAAAAAGAAAGATCAGGCACAAATAAAGGACAGATTGGAAGAGGAGATGAAAGACAACGTTAAGATCATCCTTTTCCTTACTGAAGATGAATCTAAATGCCATTATTGCAATCTGACCAAAGAGGTATTACAAGAAGTTGCAACTCTTTCAGGGGGCAAATTAGAGATTGAGGAACACATGTATGAACAGGATAAGGAATTAGCCAAAAAATATGGAATTGAATACCTGCCGGGTTTTGTTATTCTTGACAAAGATTCGAAAAATTATAACGTCATCTTCCATGGCGCTCCTTTTGGGCATGAATTTGCCACTTTGCTTGAAGATATTATTGTAATATCTAATGGAGCGAATCCTCCCGTCAGCCAAGATGTTATTGATAAACTTAAGGCAATCAATAAACCGGTTAAAATACAGGCATTTGTAACACCAACTTGCCCATATTGTCCAAAAGCTGTTTTAACAGCGCATTTTTTCTCTATGATAAACCCTGAGTTTATAACAGGGGAAATGGTTGAAGCTTCTGAGTTTCCAGAGCTTTCTGCAAAATACGGGGTATCTTCTGTTCCTCAAATGGTTATTAACGATGGTGCCAATTCATTTGTCGGAGCTTTCCCGGAAAAGGAATATCTGGAAGAGGTTATGAAAGTATTGTAAAGTCAATAGTGGGGTGATTGCAGTGGTTTTCTTTGATTTGGGGGATTCAAAAGGCTCTTCAGAAGTGAAAGAAAGTTATGATATGGTAATCATAGGTGGTGGACCTGCAGGACTAACAGCTGCCATTTATGCAGCAAGGGGAGGACTTGAAACTCTTGTTATAGAAAAGAGTAGTGAAGGCGGGCAGATAGCATCTACAGAAAAAGTTGAGAATTATCCCGGGTTTGTATCAATTGAAGGGTTGGACTTGGCTCAAAAGTTTACCGAGCATGCTAAGCATTTCGGAGCAAGTATTTCCAACCGAGGTGTGAAGAACCTCTCTTTTTGCTGCGATACGAAAAAAATAGTACTTGAAGATACAAGCGAAATAGAAGCAAAGACAATAGTCATTGCGACTGGTGCCACTCATAGAAAGTTGGGTGTTCCCGGAGAGAAAAAATATGATGGCAAAGGAGTTTCCTATTGTGCCATATGCGATGGTGCTTTTTTTAGAGACAAACATGTGGCAGTTATTGGTGGTGGAAATTCAGCGATAGATGAAGGATTGTACTTAACGCAGGCTGCTGCAAAGGTGACAGTTGTTCATCGTAGAGATAAGTTAAGAGCAGATAAAATACTCCAGGAAAGGGCGTTTAACAATCCTAAAATGGATTTTGTTTGGGATTCTGTTGTTGAGGAAATACAGGGTGACGTCTTTGTAAACAACCTGGTTTTGAAAAATTTAAAAGATGATTCGAAGAATGACTTTCCGATTGACGGTGTTTTCATTTATATCGGATTGGTTCCCAATTCTGCCATGTTTAAAAATCTTCTTCAAACCACTGCTGACGGATTTATTAAAGTCAATCCGGTGACTTTCGAGACTTCTTTACCTGGAGTATTTGCGGTTGGTGATGTAATAGATAAAGAATTGAGGCAAATCATTAATGCAGCTGCTGATGGTGCAAGTGCGGCATCAAGTGCAATAAAGTTATACTTTTAAATAGAAACAACTCCACATACAGGGGCTTTGTAACAGGGCCCCTTTTTTAATATTCTTCTACAACTCTTTGCTTCCAATTCCCAATACGTAAAAACATGTATACGATAATCAATGCACCAATATTGCTGATAATCATTGCATAGAAAACACCATTAAAACCGTAAACATTTGAAAGTATCAAAACAAAGGGGATGCGAACTCCCCATAATCTAATCAGATCCGCAGTAGTAGCCTGCATGGTATGCCCTGTTCCTCTCAAAGCACCTTGAAAAACGGCCATGGTTGCAAAGAATGGCAAAGATAAGGAAACCAGTCTGAAAAAATGCCTTCCCAGATCAATCACCTCTTGTTGATTGATGAAAAACTGAGTTACGTATTGTCCGAAAAAGAAGAGCAAAACTGAAATGGAAAAGACAATCAAAAAAGTCATCCAGGCTGCTTTTTTGACGGCCTCCTCAGCCCTTTCAGGCTCTTGAGCGCCTACAAACTGTCCTGCCATGGTTGCAGTCGCCAATGACATCCCAACGGCAAACATGGTAACCATTGAGAGAACCCTTTGTCCGATTCCATAAATACTAATGACCGTTGTTCCAAAACCGGCTACAACACTCATGATAAAAGTGAAACCCAATGCGGTAACCGATTGTCCAAGAGACCCGGGTAATCCGATTGCCAAAACCTTTCTAATCATTCTGAAATCCGGTTTAAAGTCTTTCAGGTGAACCGTGAATCCCAATTTATTGCTGAGTAAGATGTATAAAAAGTAAAAGGCAGCCGTTCCCCGGGCAATCAGTGTTGCAAATGCAGCACCCTGTACACCAAAACCGAGAAGGAAGATAAAAATGGGGTCTAAGATAATGTTAAAAACTACAGCAAAAAACATCATTTGCAATGCAATGACAGAATTTCCCCATCCCCTGAAAATACTGGCAAAAAGCTCCGTAAAAAAGATGAATGGAATCGCCAAGATCATGATTCTCAAATAGCTTAAGGCGGTTTCATACAATTCATCAGATATTTTCATCCATCTCAGAATATTTCCCGAAAGAAAATAACCAAAAATCATGATGATTATTGCTAAACTCAAAAGTGTTAAGATAACCTGAGCAGCCGATTTCTCTGCCAAGGCTTTGTTTTTCATTCCGGTATATTGGGCGATCATGGAGGTTGCAGCATGTGAAAATCCCATTGCAAGGGAGATTAGTATGAAAATAATGGGAAAGGTAACAGTAGGAGCTGAAAATTCAACTGTCCCCAATTTCCCCAAGAAAAACGCATCGGTAATGTTGTATATTGTTTGTAAAAGATTTGTCAGAACAATAGGCCATGCTAATTTTAAAAGTCCCTTGTAAATGGGTAAAGAGAATATATCTACCTTTTCGTTCATTCTTTTGCTCAGCTTTTTAAAGGGGTTCAACTAAAATCACATCCATGTTATAAGGTTCGCGTTCCTAATTATTATATCATAAAATATCTTATTGAAGAATTCATCGAACTTGCCTTTTTTACAAAAGAGAAAATCTTGATAACCACTTTCAGTTTGTGTTAAACTATATTTAAAGCCTTCAAAACCCTGTTCTCCAATAGGTCAGTCCTGAACTTATGTGGATTGAACATAAGGAGACACTTTGTTAAGGGAGATATATGAATATTCAAGAATCTGAGATCACTAAATTGTTATTCGGAATAGG
>CAZRYM010000077.1:7291-9868 GCA_964604305.1 uncultured Thermotogaceae bacterium
AACGCAAACAAATGGAATGTGAACTCAAGTTGATGAACGAAAAATTGAAAGAGGAAAAATTGTTGGCAGATGCTGCCAATAAAGCAAAAAGCGAATTTCTTGCGAACATGAGTCATGAATTAAGAACCCCTTTGAATGGAATACTCGGGTTTTCGAACTTATTAAAAGACACGGATTTGTCGAAAGAGCAACGGGAATTTGTAGACGATGTTCTTTTTTCGACTGATAATCTGTTGAATCTCATCGAGGATATACTTGATTTTTCAAAAATTGAAGCAAATGCCCTTGAACTGGAATGTGTTGAGACCAATATTAAAACTCTGGTTGAAAACGCTTATCGAATGATAAAGTTAAAGGCATTCAAAAAAGGCCTGGATATTAGTATAGAAATAGATCAAACTCTTCCGGTTTGTGTTAAGACAGATCCGTATCATCTTTCACAGGTGCTGGTTAATCTTTTAACCAATGCGGTGAAATTCACAGAAAGCGGGGGCATTTTGATAAAATGTCAAAAAGTACATTCTGACAGTAAAACAACCACCATCAAATTTATAGTACGTGACAGCGGTGTTGGGATTCCCAAAGAATTACAATCAAAGATCTTTGAATACTTCACTCAAGCAGATTCTTCCATTACAAGAAAATACGGTGGCACAGGACTGGGATTAACCATTGTAGAAAAAATCCTGAAAAAAATGGGATCACAAATACAATTGGAAAGTATCATCAATAAGGGCAGTACTTTTAGTTTTGAGTTGGTCCTGGAAAATTGTTAAAGGGTTACCCTTTGACGATAGAGATGAGCTCCAAAGATTCGATAATTTTGTCATAAGATTCGCCGTTATGATTTTCGCAAAAGTCTTCAACCGCATCTTTAAGCCTTTTTTTAAGGATCACCAGGTATTCTTCGTCTCCTTTAATATCCTCCAATCGTTCTTTGTCACTTTTTTTGATGACACGTTCAAGCTTTTTCTGAACGATTTGAGAATAAATGATCTTCTTAAAAAGATCGTTATCGCGCATAAATTCGAATAAGGGCATATTTACTTTACGATCATCCGGGCCGGGGTTTTCGATATCACCGCTGTAACGGGGAATGATGTGAATATGCGCATGGAATATACTCTGTCCGGCATCTGAACCTACATTTACCCCTATATTATATCCAGTTGGAGAAAATTGAATGTCGAGAATTTCTTTGATCTCAAACATACTTTCCCTTGCAGAACACCATTCCTGAGCTGTCATATCAAAGAAATCGGCAAAATGCCTTTTTGGAACTACAAGCATATGACCTTCATTCAAGGGGTATTTGTCGTAAAAGGAGAAGAAAAACTCATTTTCAGTTATGATTTTTTCTTTTTGGTATTTGAGTATATTGCAAAACTCACAATGCATGATATCATTCACGATTTAGTAAATCCAATTTGCTTTTTACAGGCTGTTCCAAGAATATTTGCTACTTCCACAGCTATTTCTCCCGCTGTTTTCGCGTTATTTAAGAGTAGTACGATATTGGTCTTCATACTTTTACCCCCACTTCTTTCAGCAATATTCGCCAAAAGAAACGGAGTAATTTCCTTTCCCCTGATTCCTTTTTGCACAGCCTCCTCAGTTGCTTCCCGGATGATTGAGCTGATATTTTCTTCCCGAATTTCATCTGTCTCAGGTACAGGATTGGCGATCAACAGAGCTTGCTTTCCCTTTATCATTGATTTTGCCCGATACACCTTTGCCACTTCCCCGGCATTTTCAACCCGGTAGTTTAAAGTAATGTCTGATTTACGACTGTAAAACGCAGGGAAATAATCGGTTTTGAAACCAAGTACAAGAATACCGTATGATTCCATTTGTTCACAAGTTTTTTCTATATCCAGTATAGACTTTGCACCGGAACTGACGATGATAATTGGGGTATGACTCATGGTAAAAAGATCTTGTGAAACATCGTAGGTTTCATTCACATTCTTATGCACACCACCTGTTCCGCCTGTGGCAAATACTTTAATGTTGAATCTGTCAGCGAGCCATGCCGTCCCGCTAACTGTAGTAGAGGCATTTTTTTCGGTTCCGATGACATAAGGAATCTCGCCTTCACCTACTTTTAACACCTTATTTTTACCGTTGCCGAGAAATTCAACTTCTTCTTTGGAAAGGCCTATTTTGCATACGCCACCGATAATACCGATTGTTGCTGGAATGGCACCGGCCTTCCTGACTTCTTCCTCCATGGCAAGGGCCACTTCTATGTTTTTTGGATAAGGAAGTCCCTGTGCTATTAAGGTTGATTCCAAAGCTACAACAGCCTCTTGGTTTTCTAATGCTTTTTCCACCTCATCGGAGATTTTAAACCATTTATCTTTCATATCAAACTCCCCTCCTGATTAAGATAATTAATGAAGAGGCGGATTCTCATCCGCCTCTGGATTTTCTATTATATCACCGTTAGCATGATTAAAGGTCAAAATACAGTTGATATTCTACCGGATGCGTGATAGTGGATACCATACGGTGTTCTTCCAACTTCTTTTCCACCCATTTCTCTATCATTTCCTCAGGGAATAAATTCCACCTTTT
>CAZRYM010000078.1:0-9420 GCA_964604305.1 uncultured Thermotogaceae bacterium
GGGAGCACACACAGGTGCTCCCCTACAAAAGCTTAAAAACCCTTAAATAATGATGTAGGCGAGTGACATTTATTATCATCAGTCGTAAAAACAATTGATGTAATGCACCCATTCCAAGGTCAAACAAAATTAGCCAGGGGTTATCCCAATGAAAGTGGGTATTATTGCTCGTCATATTCCCCGCGTCTGAGGCGACCGGCCTTAAATCCCACATAGCACAAGATAATCATCAGAATGACAAATGACAAGAGGCCAAGGCTGGACAAATCGAGAACACTGATGACATCATTTTGCATTTCAATAGCCCCAAAGGTTTGTGGAAACAAGACAATCAACCAATAGACCCCGTAAAAACTGATGATTAAAGCGCCAATGACTACAGATATCAAAGAGACAGCCTTTTCCTGGGAAATCAACGCTAAAATTCCGATGATTACCGCTAAAAAACCCGCAAAGGCAAAGGGAATCCAAACCGGGGGTTCAAACTGAGGATATTGTTCCATGATACTGGCGAAGATACCGGGAGATACGATGTTGTAGAGCCAGATACCGATAAAAAACCCTGCCAACAGCCCCACCATGAAAAACAAAAATTTAAAGAGGGCAAAGACAATCGCTGCAATGACAATCCCGGTTAAAAGCATAAATACGATTTCAGCGGTTTCGTTGCCACCTATTAGGTTTTTGATATATTCAATGTTTGCAATAAAGGGATACACAAGACCGACTCCAGCGATGAATCCTACCACAGAAATGATGATTTTCGGAAACAAGCGACTTGCCAACAGGAGTGCGGCAGCAATGGGGATGGAAAAATACCATTGATTGATAATTTGAGATAACAAGGGGAAAAAATAGGTGATATCGGCTTGTTGAATAATTGGAGCCGTGTCCATTACGATTCACTTCCTTCGAGAATAGCGGCAACATAACCGACCACATGAGAATAGTCCCCGGTCATGACCCCGCTTGTGGAATGTTTGATAATTCTTGCCTTTCCCAACTCAGCTGATAACAATGCACTGACCGGACCGAACCCGCACATGGAAATGTCGTGTTCTGTGATGGAGCTGTAAAGCCTTTCCACATTGGATGAGCGAATGTGAGAGATGACCTCTTCATCCTTTTGGCGAGTGAGCTCTTCACTTTCATAATGATTCAGGTCTGTGGAAGCGATGAACAAGATTTTCTTTTTATCCTTCATGCCGGCAAACACCCTGCCTATCTCTTCAGCGGTTTTCTTACGTTGATCCATCATTGCAATGGGAAGGACTTTTATCTCCCTGCCATATACGTATTGAAGCAACGGTAATTGAATCTCGATAGAATGTTCGTTAATATGCGCATCGTAGTTTGCTGAAGCATAATCGTATTGCTCTAAAAAAGATGTAGCCAGTTCCTCATCTATTTCAACGGTTCCAAATGGTGTTACCCAAGTCCCCTTGTCCCAAACACTTACCGGCATTCCGGTGCCAGTATGGCTGGGTCCCAGTATGACGATACTGTCCGGCTTCCCTTTCTTTGCGGCCTCCAAAATCCCCCAGGCAGCCACCGGTCCGCTTGCCATATAACCGGCGTGGGGCATGATTAAGCCGAAACTCTGTGAAATTAGCCGATCTTCAACAACAGGTTCTTTTCCGGGCCCTTCACGATGAAAAAAAAGTGCTTTTATCTGTTCGGTTAACGCCATGGTATTTCCCTGATAAAATACACCTGCCACAATCGGTTGCCTTTCCATACTATCGCCCCTTTCATTGCGGTCTTTATTTGATTATACCATAATGTAACAATTTAGAAAATATGTCCCGGTAAGGTTTTTAAAAAATTACATACATGGTGTATAATCGAACCCGAATGATTAGGAAACTAAACTAAAGGGAGGCATGACATGCTGAAAAAATTTATTAGTTATTACAGGCCACACATGAGGCTGTTCATTTTGGACATCTCATGTGCGTTTTTAATGGCCGCAATCGACCTGGTTTTCCCACAGCTCACCCAAAGGACACTTGACCAATATATACCGAACGGAGAAATGCGTACGCTACTCGTTATGATCATCATAATGGCAGCTTTATATACATTGAGAATGATTTTCAACTACATTGTTGACTACTGGGGACACGTTGTAGGAACTAGAATGGAATACGACATGCGAAAGGAGATCTTTTCTCATCTTCAGACGCTTTCCTTCAGCTATTTTGATAAAGTCCGTACTGGAAAGATCATGTCCAGGATCATCAGCGACTTGAGAGACATCACAGAACTGGCCCATCATGGACCGGAAGATGTCTTCATCTCCATTGTGACACTCATCGGCGCATTCGTGCTTTTGATCATGACCAACGTCTATTTGACACTCATCGTCTTCTCCTTCATCCCGATCATGCTCCTGTTCGGAATTAAAAAGAGAAAGAAGATGGCAGTTGCCTTCAGAACCGTAAGAAAAAAGATCGCCAATGTAAACGCAGACTTGGAAAACAGCATCTCGGGAATCCGTGTGGCAAAATCCTTCACCAACGAAGACTTTGAGATGGAAAAATTCGACCTGGGAAACAACGAATTCCGAGAGTCCCGGGAGTTCGCCTTCAAGGCCATGGCCGAAATGACATCGGGTATCACGTACCTAAACAACATCCTGAAAGTAGTCCTGTTGGGCGTGGGTGGCTATTTCTGTTTTCGAGGCTGGCTCAGTGTCGGTGCTCTTGTCGCCTTTTTCATGTACATCGAACTCTTTTTCCAGCCCGTCCGAAGGCTCATGATGTTCACCCAGCAATACGAATCGGGAATGGCTGGTTTTGAAAGATTTGTAGAAGTCCTAAACATCAATCCGGAAATCCAGGAAAAACAGGGTGCTGTAGAATTGGAAAACGCAAAAGGAGAAGTTAGTGTAGAAAACGTCTCCTTCTCATATGATCAAAAGGAATACGTCTTGAAAGGATGCTCACTGAAAGTACCCGCAGGTAAAACCATCGCCCTGGTAGGCCCTTCGGGTGGCGGAAAGACAACCCTCTGTCATTTGATTCCCAGATTCTATGAAATCAACGACGGATCAATCAAAATCGATGGCATCGACATCAGAGACATCACGTTGGAATCCTTAAGAAAAAATATCGGCATCGTCCAGCAGGACGTCTTCCTGTTCGCCGGTACCATTAGAGACAACATCGCCTACGGAAGGGGAAACGCAACGGATGACGAAATAATCGAAGCGGCAAAACACGCCAACATCCATGACTTCATCATGACACTGGACGAAGGCTATGAAACATACATTGGAGAAAGAGGCGTCAGACTCTCAGGAGGCCAAAAACAAAGAATCTCCATCGCCAGAGTCTTCCTTAAAAATCCACCACTCCTGATCCTGGATGAAGCCACCTCAGCCTTGGACAACGAAACCGAGCTGAAAATCCAGCAATCCCTGGAAAGGCTCTCAAAGGGAAGAACCTCCCTTGTCATCGCCCACAGACTCTCCACCATCAAACACGCGGATGAAATCCTTG
This sequence comes from uncultured Thermotogaceae bacterium, assembly GCA_964604305.1. GTDB lineage: Bacteria > Thermotogota > Thermotogae > MWEM01 > MWEM01 > JASUTC01. The sequence continues at coordinate 3,504 of CAZRYM010000078.1, forward strand.
TTATAAGCGGCGAAGGCATCATGGAAAGAGGCAGCCACGACAGCCTGATTAAAAAGGAAGGCTATTATTCAAAACTGTACCATGCCCAGTTTAAGGGATATTTACCGGATGATATTTAAGTTTGAGAATAATCCGCTTTCGTAGGGGAGGACCTGTGTGTCCTCCCGCTCTGACAACACTCCACCCGCCCGGTTTTTTTAACGCAAAACCTCTTTAATCGCCTTCAACATCTTCTCCGGGCTCACGGGAACTTTGTTAAATCGAATACCCGTGGCGTTATATATGGCGTTTAACAACGTTACCGTTGGGGTGTCTATACCTATTTCCGAGACACTTTTGGCTCCGAAGGGTCCGGAGGGTTCGTAGCTGTCCACCAATTCTGCGGTAACTTTTCCGTGGCTGGAACGATCGGGGATCTTGTAACCAAACAATGAAGCATTTGTTGGGGTTCCTTTTTTGCTGAAGGTTAACTCCTCATACAAGGATGCTCCAAGCGCCTGAAGGGTTGCGCCTTCCACTTGGCCCTTTGCGAGAGCCGGATTGATCGCCGTTCCGCAATCCACTACACTGACAACTTCTATGGGATTAATCTGACCGGTTTCAAGGTCTATTTCTATCTCCTGGAAGGTAGCCATAAACGGGATGGGAGACTCATCTCCGACAAAGGATCCCGTGGCTCCGATCTGCATTTGATCAAAGGTATAAAAAAGCTTTGTACACAAATCCTCAAACGTCACCGATTTATCCGACCCCTTATGCTTCACCGTAGCATCTTCGAGATATAGGTCTTCCTCTTTGCATTCAAGCAACTTAGCAGCATTTTCCAACATCTGTTTTTTCACCTTTTGTGCCGTATTCAAAACCGCATTTCCGGAAACATACGTGGTACTGGATGCGTAGGCTCCCACATCAAAGGGTGTTCTGTCTGTATCTGAGGAATAGATGTGGATGTAATCAAGGGGAACGGCCAATTCCTCTGCGGCAATTTGGGAAAGTATTGTATCGCTTCCGGTTCCCAGGTCCGTTGCCCCGACCATCAGGTTAAACGAACCATCATCGTTCATCTTCATGGTGGCTGAAGCCATATCCACTTTTGCAATTCCCGATCCCTGCATGGCCAAAGCACAACCTATTCCACGGATTTTGCCTGTCTTCTTTGCCTCTTCCGAGTGAATGGCGTCTCTGTATTTTTTAAACTTCTCTTCCCATTGACTCAGTTCTTTACCCCTCTCGATACACTTGTCCAATTTACAGCTGGCCACAATCTGTTCCACACCTTCACGACCCTCACCCATAATCTTGAAAATTGGTGAGGTCTCGCCTTCTTTCATGGTATTCATCTCTTTTATAACCAACGGGTCTTTCCCCACTTCGTAAGCCAGTTCATCCAAAACGGCATCCAAGGCCAGCAATCCCTGGGGAGCACCATAACCCCTGTATGCACCTGCGTTTGGAAGGTTTGTATACACAATATCGGAAACAAATCTCACCCCTTCCACCTTATTGTAAAGGGGAAGAGTCTTGGAACCACAAACCATGGCTACTGTCAGGGCGTGATCTCCGTATGCTCCCGTGTTGGAAAGGGCATGCATGTCGATAGCTGTCACCTTTCCCTCTTTATCCGCTCCAATACGCACGGTCACCCTCATATCATGTCTTGTGTAAGTATTAATAAAAGTCTCCTGCCTATCAAAAACAAGCATGGCGGGTTTCCCCGTTTTAACTGTCACTAAAGCACAATAACCTTCAATAATCACACCCTGCTTGGCTCCAAAACCGCCACCGATCCTGGGTTTAATCACCCTGATCTGTCTGATGGGGATCTCCAAAATATGCGAGAGAATCCTCCTGGCATGGAAAGGAACCTGAGTGGAAGAAACCACCACGAGTCTGTCCTTGTCATCAAAATAAGAAAAAGCCGAGTGATTTTCCAGGGGAACCTGTTGGGCCTTGGGATAATAATAAGCTCGTTCTATTTGAATATCTGAACCATTAATAATCTCATCCACATCTCCGATGGACATATCATAATGCTGGGCCAGATTTTTGGAAGCATCGAAAATATTCACAGTATCATCCTGATCGTGAATAACCGGGGCGCCTTCGTCCATTGAATGCTCAAAATCCAATACGGGCTCCAAAACCTCATATTCCACTTCAATGAGTTTCAACGCTTTTTTAACGGTTTTGATATCCTTACCTGCTACCAATGCCACCGTATCACCTACAAACCGAACCTTTTCACCCAGAAGATGGGTGTCATATGGAGAAGGTTCCGGATAGCCTTGTCCGGCTCTGGTATAGGAAATTTTCTTAACATCCTTATAGGTTAGCACACATTCTATTCCATCGAGTTGCTCTGCCTTTGACGTGTCGATACGTTTGATCCGGGCATGTGCGTGAGGACTTTTCAACAGTTTGATGACAAGGGCATCTTCCGGTGCCATATCTTCTGTGAAAACGGCTTTCCCCCTGACAAGACTGTTGAAATCCACTTTCTTTTCAGTGTGATTGACCACTTTGAATTGTCTGTCACTCATTCGACTTCAACCTCCCCACCGTATTTGACAACGAGTTTTTTCAAAGCCTTCAGCTGCGCTTCATAACCGGTGCATCTGCAAAGATTACCGGTCAGCCGCTCCTTTATCTCACATTCGGACACGACTTTGTTCTCTCTTTGTTGAATATCATTCATAAATTCCATGGTATTCATAATTATTCCCGGAGCACAAAAACCACACTGAAAGGCAGACTCATCCACAAACACCTGTTGAATCTCATGAAGCGGGCCATTTTGTCCCATGGCCTCCACAGTCATAATCTCGCACCCCTCAACCGCAGCTGCAAACGTCTTGCAGGAGAGTATCGCCTTCCCGTCTTTCAAAACGGTGCAAGTCCCGCAGTCCGCAGTATTACACCCCTTTTTCACACTTTTATAACCTTCTCTACGCAAAACATCAACCAGCATTTCATGAGGCTCTATATCAAATTGTTTTTTTTCCCCGTTTACATGAATATTCAATTTCAAAGGCATCGCACTCCTTTATTTATAATGTTGATACAAAATTATAGCATAAATGCTAATCAGGGTCTAATCAGGGGGACAGGTACCTTGATTCCCGTATCAAGGGCCCTGTCCCCCTGATTAGTTCCACCCTGATTATTTACTTTCGGGCGGACACATCGGTCCGCCCCTACATATCGGTTGGAGTTTTTCCGAAAGGAAAATACTCCAAGGTCAATGTTTTCTTGACCACACATCTGCTCAAAAAAATCATTGAGCTTGGCGTTTCCTAAAGGAAACGTCCATGGTCCGCCCCTACTTTTTAAATCTCACTCCACAACCGTCTCAAATCTATTATTATCGCCAAAAACAAATCCTCCAAAAGGATCAATCCCCCAGGAATCGTATTCCATCTTATAATCCGAAACAATGGAATACGCCTTAGAATCCTCATCTGCAACAACAGCATAAGCAAGGGGAACAAACCATCTATACTGGGTATCGTTTAAAAGTTCCGATGACTCATAATTTCTGTACACACCCGTTTCCCAGTTATACCACTTCCACAAACATCCGTTCCATTCTGCATTTTGCTGATTCCCGGTAAAAAGGACGCTAATCTGTTCCGGAGTATTGGTTCTAAATTGATAGAAACGGCTTAAAGCGTCAGTAACCGCCAAAATCTCATTTTCAGGCCCATCCCGCTGTTCCAGATACAATCCGTAATGATAAACAGGTGTTCCCTCCTCAGATGTCAGGGCAAGGGAAGGATGCCATTTAAAAGTCGGTGTAAGCGTTGTTCCGGTAGCCCCATGAGAGGGACTGTCCAAAACCACATCAAACTTATCAAGGGGAACGACAGAACCCAAATCCGTAGGCGTCGACTCATGCGTCCCGTAAACGGCCGTTATGCGATAATAAATGGGGTATTGGGGAACAACGTAGAAAGAACCGTCTTTACCCAAAGGATTGGCATTCACAACCCGATCGATATCAAACCAAATATCCCCGGTTTCATCAATATGCTTTGCCAAACCGGCCACTGACGGTTCACTAATGAATGCAAACTTCTGATAATCCTGACCGTTTCCCGAACGGTACAAATTGTAACCGTCAGGTTTGTCTCCCGGATCGGGCAAAAGACTTCCCGGAGCATAATAGTCATTCAAAGAAGTCCAATCCGCCCAATATAACTGCGTCCAGAGATTGGTATCCTCAGGAGCGGTCCTGTCCTCACTTCTAAAATCAATTCCAACCCTTCTGGTAAAACTCCGTATATTTTCACTTGTATAATCCATCACATGCTCTGAAAAATCCACAAACGACATGGGCTGATACATCTGAACCTCTCCCGGATCCGTTCCTTCTATCTCAAGATAAATCACCTTAACCACCCGATTGTTATTGCTATCATAAACGGTCGTGTACAGGGGCACTTCACCCTCAAAGCCCGTAGGAGCCATCTCAAACGTGGCCGTATCCACAAACCTGACCAAGCCCTCATTTAGAGTAACGGAAGCGGAGCCGGGTATGCTCTCCAAAAGGGGCTGAAAAATCACCCTTGTTTCCCTGTCAGCCTCAACACTCACCGTCACCTCAAAAGGACCGGATATGGGGTCTTCTAAAGGTTCTTCCCCATCTCTTATACCAGACTCTTCAGCATCTAAAGCCTGCCACTGCATCTGTACCACCGGATCGGTTTCAAGAGTGGGATCACCTTCCTCAAAAAAACGCGGAAGGATAACGGGAAAGATGTTATTTATCACAAGCGCTGTCTTTAATCCCGACACCAAACTCCTGGCATGCCCCTCTTTCACAACCGAAATATCGATTAGCTCAGGATTTCCACTCAAATTGATGATGACACCACCCTTTTCATTGGTAACCCCGACACCGATCAATTGATCTGTTCCACTTTCAAAAACACGAACATTCGCCTCGGCAACACCGGGACCGGCATTATAATTTGTAACAATCACACCCATCTGTTCGGACATGATCGAGCCACCGCAAGACACCATGATAAAAGCCAAAAAGACTATACACACAACAACAAACGAATTTCTATTCATGAAAAGACCTCCTAAAAAATTGGAAAAATCCCAAAAAAAGAACACAAATAAAGATATCAAATAATTATATCATGAACTAAGAGGTGAAAATATAAGAGTATAAGAGTATAAGAGGGGACAGGTACCTTGATTCCCGTATCAAGGGCCCTGTCCCCTCGAGAGTTTACTGGTGTTTCTTCGAAACGCCTAGGAATTTGTTTCTCAAATTCCACTTATCGCTGACCCTGTCCCCTCGAGAGTTTGCCGGTGTTTCTTCGAAACGCTAGGAATTTGTTTCTCAAATTCCACTTATCGCTGACCCTGTCCCCTCGAGAATCCCCAAGTGCTAAAGACGACAAACACCTCCCCCCCTCAAAAATCCAAAAAAAATGTTAAAATAGTAACAGGGGACAAGTGTAGCGATGTCAGAGGGGACAGGTGCTGCGATTCTTGGTGTTTCTTCGAAACGCCTAGGAATTTGTTTCTCAAATTCCACTTATCGCTGACCCTGTCCCCTCGAGAGTTCCCGGAAATTAAAATAAAACCCCAAAGGGGGAAAACAAATGAAAAAAGAACCCACCATCCAACTTAACACCACCAAAAAACTCATCCTCGGACTCCAACACACCTTCACCATGTTCGGAGCCACCGTCCTGGTTCCCTATCTAACAGGTGTACCCGTCAACGTCGCCCTATTCGCTGCCGGTGTGGCCACCCTTCTTTTTCATCTGATCACAAAAGGCAAAGTTCCCATATTTCTGGGAAGCAGCTTCGCCTACATCGCCCCCATGATCGCTGTCACCTTATATTACATCAACGAAGGACCAACACAATACGGCTCACTGCAAGACGCCATCAACAC
>CAZRYM010000079.1:0-9382 GCA_964604305.1 uncultured Thermotogaceae bacterium
CAGGTATGGTTGAATTAAATCAATTTGGTCAGATTGAGAAGTTTTATCGATATCCCGAAAGTGAATTGGATGGAAATGGAACCACATCTTCATCCTTGAACGGTTTAGCCAATGCCTTTGATAATACAATCATTAATACCGCTAACCACACCTTTGATTATTCTCCTGCCGGGGTAACAGCTATTGAAAACTTAATCAATAATACATTTTCACCAAATGGCAACTCTTTGGAAGTTCCACAAAACGGAATACAGATGGAATACATGTTAACCAGCGAAGCAGTCGCAGGAGTAGGCAATGGTGATTATACATTAACAGGTAACGTAATAGATTTTTCCGGAGGAAATTCGGATTTTGCACCGGATGCAGGTGATGAAATTATCGTTAATTACTCAAAACAGGAGGATTATTCTTACAACGTTGGTTCAGTATATACAGTAAGTGGTCCTGTTCTGTCTGCCGGGTCCAGTATTACTGCAAGTGATTTTACAGTAATAATATCAGACAATTTAGGAAACACTCAGGCATCAAGTGTTCTTGTTCCTCCAGCAACATCCGGTAATCTCTTAACAACCAGCTATAATGAAAATACCGGGGCAATTTCAATAGATCAATCTACAATTGATACAACTGCATTAACCGGTACGGTACAAACTGTATCCATTGTTTATAATTCCCAGGAAACATTCCTCGCCGATGGAACAACTAAGACATTTACCTTAAGCAGTGATATGACCGCTATAAATAGCGCCAAAATTCAAATCAGCAACAACAATCTGGATTTTGATACAACACCATTGATTGAATTTAACAGTAATTATGTTCATACCGGAACCAATATAGCCGGATATACCAATGCTGAAGAATATTATAATATCCTTTACAAAGACTCCGCCCCGTTTGACAGCACAATCATCGCCGGTGACGGTGCGAAAACCTGGTTTAATTACAGCCCAAGTGGTGGTTCTGCTGTTGAAGACAGCGTTAAAAGAATATTTGATGAAAACGACGATGGGATTTTAGATAAGATTATCACCAACGTGACTTATAATCCCGAAGCAACAGAATTTACATTGGGACCATCGCTTAATACCACCGGATCCATTACAAATTTCAGCTTTTCAGACATCAAACCGGCATCAAGTGATCTGGTCAACATTTCGTATTACACTCAGGAGGATTTGGACTACATTGAAAACAAAACCCAGTACTCCATTTCCGGACCCATATTAAATTCTCAAGGAACTGATGATATCACAACAGCGGATTTGCTGGTCTACACAGTTGATGATAATGGCAATATCATTAAGACCTATGAAGGTGACACAGATTTCAACTACGATAAAGGAACCGGTACTATTACATTCCTTTCTGCAATTTCAACCTCCACAGATAAAATACGAGTTGAGTATGCCACCAAAGACTCCTTTACAGGTGACGGATCGACAAGTAACTGGGATCTGACAAAAAAGGCAATCGCAAAGCCTTTGGGTTTCAGTGACGGTGCATCAACTGACGGTGAAAATATGAAAGTGTCAATTGATTTAACCTTCAAATTGAATGAAACAGACAAGCGGCTTGAGTTTAGAACGGATTATCCAAGAACAGCCGAATATGCACAAAGATACAGTATCGAATATGCTAATCCAAACAATCCCCAAGAATTTGATACCATTTCTGTTATTGTTTCAGATGAAAGTAAAGCTCAAGTATCCATTCCCAAAACAGGAGATATTAAATTCTTCGATAAAAACGATACGCAAAACTACGTCATCGGTGATTATGAGTCACCTAAATACACAACCTCTTCAAGATTTTACGATTCACTGGGAAATCCTTACACGATTTTCTTTGAATATCAAAAAATCGCTGAAAATCAATGGGCATGGCGTGCTACGGAAGAATCCGGTATCCCAATCAGTTATGTAGATGATCAGGAACGTTCATTTACACCCAGCCCAAACGATTTAACCTCAATTGTCGGTGGCGTTGTTGAGTTTGACTCTGCAGGACGTGTTTCGGACTTGAAAGCCATTAGTCAAAATGGAAAAATACAAGATATTAACATCACAAGAATAAAGTTTGATCCAGGTAGTTTTATAGATGATGGAGCCGCGCCACCTCCGGAAGAGGGAGCAACTGCCGTAAGTGCCTCTATTGATTTTTCAGAGCTGGTTCAGTTCAACAGTGAGTTCTCAGCTTCCATCACAAGCCAAGACGGTAATTCAATGGGTGTTTTGCAAAATTATGCCATCAACCCGGCAGGAGAAGTCGTGGGAACTTTTTCCAACGGAAAAAGTGATATTTTGGGACAACTTTCCGTTGCGCTATTCAACAACCCGGCAGGCTTAACTGAAATGGGAAATACATTATTCCAGATCAGTGCCAACAGTGGTGTCGCACAAATCGGTTTACCCGGATCAGGTGGCAGGGCTACGGTTTCCCCGGGTGTCCTTGAAATGTCCAACGTTGATCTGGCCGAAGAGTTCACCGGCATGGTTATCGTTCAGAGAGCCTTCCAGGCAAACGCCAGAACGGTTACAACGGTTGACCAAATCCTTCAGGAACTGGTAAACCTTAAGAGATAATCTTATATAATGGTTAAAAAAGGGGCTCGTAAAGAGAGCCCCCTTTTTTTATTTTAAACATCTTCTATTTTTTCGCCATCTCTGCGATGCTGTTCAATCCTTCCCGACTGCCTAAAACCATGATGTAGTCTTCGGGAACGATCTTCGTTTCTCCTATTGGACCAAATATAGTGTGGTCTTGTCGACGAATGGCAATAATGATGACCCGCATGGTCTTTGTCAGCCCAAGTTCCATCAACGTTTTATTTGCCAGTGGACTGTCTTTGGAAATATGGATCTCTTCAATTCTGAACTCTTGATTCCCAAAGGCCAGGACATCCAGAAACTTGATTTTATCGGGCTTTGTGGCAATTCGTGCCATTCTGATTCCTGTTATCTGTGAATCGGTCACCACATTGGTGGCTCCGGCATATGACAGCTTCTTGGAAGCGTTCATTTCGGAAGATTTTGCGATTATATTCATATCGGGATTAAGTGTTTTTGCGCTTAACACTACATAAACATTCAGCGAATCCGTAGGCAAAGTAACAATAATCGATGCAGCTTTTTTGATTCCGGCATTTAACAGCACATCTTCATCCGTGGCATCTCCCTGAATGTATGGGAATTCATCTTTGATAATGTCTTTGACCCGATCAATATTTTCCTTTTCCTGATCAATCAAGACAAACTGTTTTCCCAGCTGCTGAAGTTCTATCATCACATACCTTCCGGTCCTGCCAGCTCCCACCACAATCACATGCCCGCTCATCTTTTCTATCATCTTTCTGTACCTCCTGAGTTTCATGATGACGTTTAACCGCCCTTCAACCACAGACCCGGTAATGGACGTAACTCCGTAGAGTACAACACTGACTCCAAGTGCAATCAAAATCATGGTAAAGTACACGCCCGCTGTTGAGATTCCTTCGGGAAATGAGTATCCTACCGTAGAAATAGTAATGCTTGTAAGAAAAAAGGCATCCTGAAAATCGTAATCCTCCAGAATCATATACCCCATGGTTCCGGTGAAAATAACTCCTATAATCAACGAAAAAACGATGATAATTTGTTTTATTAACTTAAGAGATGGAATATCCTGTACACTCACGCTATCACCCGTCAAAAAGCACCCCATCCGGGACAAACAGGGTGCCTTCTTTCAATTGGAGATAATTATTAGCTTGGTTTATTTTAACAAAAAGCCCTAAAATCATACAACTATTTTCTAATTTTGTTTCAAACCCGGGTATTTGGAATTTTTTAACTCATGATAGAATAGTAAAAAAGGCAGGGTGATTGAATGACTTTCGAGGAAATGATTAAGCAGATTGCACACGAGCTGGGGGTAAAAGAAAATCAGGTCATAAAAACTGTAGAGTTATTGGATGATGACAAGACCATTCCATTCATATCCAGATACAGAAAGGAACAGACCGGTGCACTAAACGAAATCCAAATTCGCTCCATAGCCGAGAATATTGACTATCTGAGGCGATTACAGACCCGACGGGAAGAGGTTCTCTCGACCATCGACGAACAGGGAAAGCTGACTGCGGAATTGGCAGCTTCCATCAATAAAGCAGAGACTTTCCAGGCTGTCGAAGACCTTTATTTACCATATAAAAAGCGAAAAAAGACAAGAGCGGACAAAGCTCGTGAAATGGGATTGGAACCACTTTCTCAATGGTTGACTCAGACCAGAATAAAAGATGCCGATTACATTAACTCCTTTATCAATGAAACTTTAGGAGTCCATTCAAATGAAGAAGCGTTAAACGGTGCTTTGGATATCATCCGAGAACAGGTTGCAAACACTCCTGCCATTCGAGACATGCTTAGAACGTACTTGCGATCAAACGCCTTTCTAATCTCAGAACAGGCTTACGGTCCGGATCCAAAAGGAGTGTATAAGGATTTTTATGAGTTCAAGCGAAAGTTGAAAGAAATTCCTCAATACCGAATTCTCGCCATTGATAGAGCAGAAAAAGACGAGGTTGTGAAGGTAAAACTTGATTTGAACACACACCCCATCCCCCATATCATCAATATGATGGACTTTTCCAAAGATCTGGCTTATTATGAAGAAATCGCCCACATTGTTGAGGATGCCTACAAGACACTTCTATTCCCTTCCATTGAAAGGGAAATCCGAAGTGAAATCACTCATGAAGCTCAAAAACGTGCCATCGATGTATTCGCAAAGAATCTGAGAAACCTCATGCTCACCCCCCCCATCAAAAACAAACGTGTGTTGGGTCTTGACCCGGGGTTTCGAACCGGTTGTAAATGTGCGGTTGTGGATGAAAACGGGATATACAAAGAAAACGCCAACATTTATCCCCATCCCCCTCACAAAGCAGTTAAAGAAAGTGAGGAAACACTTCTGGACTTTATCAAGCGATACAAAATTGACATCATATCCATTGGTAACGGTACAGCCTCCAGGGAAACAGAAGCCTTTGTCGCAAACATGTTAGAAAAAAACCCAAAACTCAAGACTTCTTACATTATTGTTTCAGAGGCCGGCGCAAGCGTATATTCGGCCTCACAAAATGCCATCGATGAATTTCCCGATCTGGACGTCACCACAAGAGGTGCCATCTCCATCGCCAGACGGGTTCAGGATCCCATGGCTGAACTGGTGACGATTCCTCCCGAGTCTATAGGTGTTGGCATGTATCAGCATGACCTGAACAAAAAAGACCTGTCCGGTTCCCTTCAGATCGAAGTGGAATCCGTTGTTAATTTTGTGGGAGTTGATTTAAACAGTGCCTCCCCGTTTCTGCTTCAGTACATCAGTGGATTGAACAAAAAAACAGCGTGGAATATCCTGGACTACAAATCAGAAAACGGCCCTTTTCAATCCAGAAAAGAGTTAAAAAAAGTCAAAGGTATTGGACCAAAGGCTTATGAACAGGCTGCCGGTTTTTGTCGAGTTCCCGAATCCGAGAATCCATTGGATAACACGGTCGTTCATCCTGAGAAATACGATGCAACAGAGCAAATCCTCCAATCCTTTTCATTAACCATCAATGATTATAAAACACAAAAAGAACGAGTTAAAAAAACACTTAAAGAGGCAAATATCAAGACCCTGTCAGATAATCTATCCATGAATCCCATCACGTGTGATGATATTATCAAGGCATTAACCACAGACTACATCGATCCCAGGGATTCCTATCCCCAACCCATTCTCAAAACCGACGTGAAAAAACTGGAAGACCTCTCAATCGGGTTACAACTTCAGGGAACGGTAAGAAATGTGGTGGATTTTGGTGCCTTCGTGGATATCGGTGTGAAGGTAGATGGATTGATTCATAAATCTAAATTCGGGAAACACAACGCCGATCCACTTGAAGAGGTTTATGTGGGAGAAATTGTAAACGTTGAAATTATCAAAGTGGATAAAGAACGAGAGAGAATCTCATTAAAAAAGTGCTAAAAGGAGAAAACACATGAGCGATAAGGTAACCTTAAAAATACCGAGACAGCTTTACGATAAACTCAAAACAATCATCGATGAAACCGGTTATTCCAGCGTCACAGAATTTGTTGTCTATGTACTCAGAGATTTGGTATCATCAGAAGAATTTGCTGTAAAAGAAGAAAAAATAAAGAAAAATGAGATTGCCGAGCTGACGGAAGAGGAAATCATGGCGATTAAAAAAAGGCTTAGGAATTTAGGGTATATGGAGTAGGGGGGTTATTTGTAGGGGCGGACCGATGTGTCCGCCCGTTTTGTAAAGATTACCTTAATTTAAAATAGTTCATAAAACTTTCTCCAGACCCTGTTTTTACCCTTTCCTCGCCGACTCTATAAGCGCTTTAAACAAAGGATGAGGCGCCCCCACTTTTGAACCGTATTCGGGATGATATTGAATACCTACAAAAAAGGGATGGTCTGCGATCTCAACCGCTTCAACAAAGTCTTCCTTTGAACTGACCGTTAAAGCTTGTTCATCTTCTCCGGGAGACTTAAGAAACTCCTGGCATATCTCGTAATTTACTTCATATCGGTGTCTGTGTCGTTCTATAACGGTTGATTTCCCGGCATATATCTCACTCAAGCGTGTGTTTTTAAAGATTGGTGTCTCTTGACCTCCAAGGCGCATGGTACCTCCCATGTGGAGAATTTCCTTTTGATGGGCCATCATATCAATCACAGGGTATCGGGTATCCGGATCAAATTCAGTTGAATTCGCCCCTTCAAGCTTCCCTATTGATCGGGCGTATTCCACCACCATCAACTGCATTCCCAGGCATATTCCCAACAGCGGTACTCGATTTTCTCTAGCATATTTAATCGCCTTTATCTTTCCCTCTATTCCCCTTTTACCAAACCCACCGGGGATAATCAGCGCATCGTAATGTTTCAACATCTCTTCCACTTCATCGTCTTCAAGCTCCTCAATCTCCTGTGAATCCAGTACCTCCGGCTTTTCCGCACCGGACAAAAAGATGGATTCGTTGATACTCTTATAAGCGTCGTCCGTTCCAAGATACTTTCCGACAATTCCTATCTTTAAGGGAAGAAAAGATTTGGGAACATCCCATTCAAAGCTGTCGTTGATTTTTAGGTTGAATCGATGGCCAATCAAATGATGAAATTTCATGTTGAAAAGGTTTTGAGGCATTTCATATACATTCTTAATATCAGGCAAGTTAACGACCATCTCAGGGTCAACACCGGCAAACAAGGCAATTTTCCTCCGCTGATTTGAAGCAATAGGCAACTCACTTCTAGCTGCAATGATGTCCGGTTGAATACCAATTCTTCTCAGAAGTTGAACGGATTGCTGAGTGGGTTTAGTTTTAAACTCGTTGGTGGTTCTCAGAAAGGGTACATAGGTTGTGTGGATAAACAAGAAGTTTTCCCGGCCGATATCCAGGTACAATTCCCTGATGGCCTCTAAAAAGATCTCTCCTTCGATGTCTCCTACGGTGCCGCCGATTTCGATGATCAGGATCTCTGACTGAATCGAAGTCAATCTGGATTTGATCTCTGCAGTAACATGGGGTACCATTTGAACGGTAGACCCGAGGTATTTCCCGGCTCTTTCTTTATCGATAACTGTTGAATAAATCTGCCCGGCTGTGATGTTGTTTTCCTTCTTAACGTTGATTCCCATGAATCTTTCATAATGACCTAAATCAAGATCTGCTTCATACCCGTCTTCGGTTACATAAACTTCACCATGTTGATTGGGATTCATCGTTCCGGCATCCACATTTAAATAAGGATCCATTTTGACACTTCGAATATCCAACCCGGCTTCTTTCAAAAGTCTTCCGGTGGATGCGGCCAAAACTCCTTTTCCAATTCCGCTGATGACACCACCGGTAACCACTATATATTTTTTAGGCATAACAATCCTCCCGTAATTAATGTATTCACGGGAAATGATTATAGCATAGTTTAATTAAAATGAAGAGTCAAAAAATTTTTTATAAAAGGTTATCTAAGTTTGTAATTATTATAAAATAATTTCCCATCACAGGCTGTTAACATAATGTTTTCAAAAAATTATTTTACATTTGTGTTGACTTTGAACTTTAGATGATGTATAATCATAACAGTAAAAAAAGGCTAACACGAACGAGAACCGTTAAACAAAAATTAACTCAGGAAGAAATGCCTCCTTTTAAATAGATGATTTCTTCCCCTCAATATCAAACCCGCAGAACTGCGGGTTTTTTCTTATGAAAAAAGGCATCTCTATGGATGCCTTTTTCTTCTATATAATGATGATGTCGTAGAGGGTTTTACCAGTTACATTTGATCTACAACGTTATCAATCTTGATCAATTCTTCTGTTGTAAGTACCTTATCGATGTCAATGATCATCAACATTCTATCTTCGAGCTTGGCAATGGCACTAATAAACCGGGCACCTCTTTGTCCTGCAGATGGTGGTTCTTCCAGTTGTTCTTGTGATAGTGTCAAAACCTCTTTTACCTCATCCACAACAATACCGATCTTTGTATCCTCCATAAAGACTACAACAATCCTATCCTGTGAGTGATCTTTCTTTTTTTCAAGCATGAACTTTACCCTGGTATCAATTACGGGAATAACGTCTCCCCTCAAATTTGCAACACCAATCATAAATGAAGGCAGTCCGGGTAATTTCATCGTTTTCATCATTTCGGAAATACTGTCGATTTTCATGATATCAACAGCGTAAACTTCTTCTCCCACTCTAAAGCTAACAACTTTAATCTCAGCCATTTTCAATCCCCCTAACTTAATATCCTTCGCAAGCCTTCAAAACCTCATCAATATCAAGGTAAAGGATCAATCGCTTTCCCTTTTGTACGATTCCCTTGACTTTATGATCAAACTGTTCTGTTCTGGCTGCCCGGTCAACTTGTTCTTCGGTTGTTCGGACCACCTCTTTTACCTCGTTAACAAAGAACCCAATTTCTGATCCTTCATGTTTTACAATGAGTACATTTTCAAAACTATCTTCAGCGTTATATTCTATATCCATCAATTTCGTCAAATCAACGACCGGAACAATTCTTCCTCTTAAGTTCATGACACCTTCGATAAACGCCTTTGATTTTGGAACCGGAGTAATTTCAGATCGTTCATTGACCAACTCAACATAATCCACCTCAATTCCAAATTCCTGCTTGCCAATCAAAAAACTCAGAATTTCGATTATCTCTTCTTTCTGTTTGATCTCTTCACTTTGCTTTTTTGCCGGCATGAGATACCTCCTTGTATGAGCTTTGTTAATATCATCATTTCCTTTATTATACACCATTTTATTAATTATTTGAATAAAAACACTTTATTAATGTTT
>CAZRYM010000080.1:0-9073 GCA_964604305.1 uncultured Thermotogaceae bacterium
TGGTCAGAGAAGACGCTGACCTTGGAGTATTTTACCTGCGGTAAAAACTCCACCCGTCTTTTTTTGTAAAAAATATTGAAACATCGAAAGGACCCCCCAAATGGAAAACTACGGCATCTTCGATATCCTCGGCCCGGTCATGATCGGACCGTCCAGCTCTCATACAGCAGGAGCGGCAAGAATTGGAAAAGTTGCACGATACATTGCCGGCTCAAAAATAAAAAGTGTTCGCTTTCACCTGTACGGTTCCTTTTCAAAAACCTATCATGGACACGGAACGGACAAAGCCCTTGTAGCCGGGGTGCTTGGTATGGAACCTTCTGATGATAGACTGGCGAGTTCTCTTCAAATTGCGAAGGAATTGGGAATCCACTTCGAGTTTCTTCCTTTTGACATCTCCATAGGTCATCCCAACACCGTCAAAGTGGAAATGGAAAGCGAAACCGGCAGTAAAACCTTCGTAACAGGCTCTTCAATCGGAGGCGGAGCGATTGTAATCACTGATGTGAATGGCTTCCAAATCAACTTCACTGATGAATATCCCACCATCATGATCACCCACAGGGATAAAAGGGGAATGATCAGCAGAGTCTCATCCATTCTATCATTAAACGAGATCAACATTGCAAAGATGGCGGTCAGTAGAAAAACAAAAGGCGATATCGCTTCCATGACCATTGAAACTGACAGCCCCATCACACCCGAACTCACTACTGTCCTTGGACAAGTGGAGGATGTGCTTTCCATAAGAGTGATTAACCCGGTGAAAGAGGAGATGTAAATGATCACAAAGGCAACCGAATTGATTCAGCAAGCAAAAATAAGACGGGTAAAGATATGGGAGATCATTTTGGAAGAAGAAGTCAAGCGAACGGGTTTAACAAAGAAAGATTTACGGACGAAGATGAAAAAACACTTAGAAGTGATGGAGCAGTCTGCACAAAAAGCCATAGAAAAGCCGGTTAAGACGCTGGGAGGTATCATCGGCTCAGAGGCTAAAAAACTTACGGATTACCGTAAAAAAGGCCTGTCGATTTGTGGAGATACCATAAATCTTCTCATGGCAAGGGCGTTCTCCACATCCGAAGTCAACGCCTCCATGGGAAAAATTTGTGCGGCACCAACAGCAGGGTCCTCAGGCATCCTGCCGGCAGTGATTATAACAGCTGCAGAAGTCCTGGAATCCAACGAAGAAGACAAAATAAACGTCCTCTTTACAGCAGCCGGAATCGGTGGAATTATCGCAACACATGCCACAATCTCAGGTGCTGAAGGTGGTTGCCAGGCAGAATGCGGTTCAGCTGCTGCAATGGCAGCTGGGGCTGTGGTTGAAATGGCCGGAGGCGATCCTGACATGGTCTTTCATGCTGGGGCAATAGCCTTGAAAAATATCATGGGACTCATTTGTGATCCGGTTGCCGGGTTGGTAGAATCACCCTGTGCAAAACGCAACGCCTCCGGTGCCGTAAACGCTTTTATTTCAGCAGAACAGTCATTAGCGGGAATACAAAGCGTTATCCCATTTGACGAAGTCGTTGAAGCCATGTCAAAAGTCGGACGAGCCATTCCAAATGAATTCAGAGAAACCGCCTTAGGTGGAATCGCAACTACGGAAACAGCACAAGTGATTGCGAAAAGAATCTTTGGTACAGGTTAATACCCCTTATAAAACTTTCACCATAATCAAACAGGGGTTATCCTCACCCCATAATTCTACTATTTCTTCAAGCGGATAAAATCCCATGGCAAGATAAAACTTCCGGGTCTTTGCATAATTAACATCAGCATCTGACTCGCTCAAGGTCTTGACGCTTAAAAGCCTTTTATTCATTTCCCTGGAACGTTTAACAGCCATTTCAACCAGTTCTTTTCCAATACCCTTTCGATGAAACACCTTCTTGATCCCAATCACATAAATCTCATCAGTATAAGGCGTATTTTCTTTAATTGAAATAAACCCCACAACATCTTCTTTGACTTTTGCTGCAAGAAAAAACTTTCCCTTTACTCCTTGGGAATAATCCAAAATAGCACTTTCAATCCCAAACCATTGAGGAAGCGAATGCAAAATATCCTCACAAATTTGACTTTTTATGACATCATCTTTAATAGATATAAATGTTACATCAGCCATTAAGAATCCCTCCAACCTAATTTCTCGGCAGATATTATATCAGATAATGAATTTTCGAAGCAGTCAAGATTCACATCAACAAAAATAAAAGTTAACTAGAAACTAAAAGCTTGACATACATCGAATTATTATGTATAATACGAATCGAGTGATATGAACTATGACTTTTGAAATAAAAAGACATAAACTATCGTCAAATTATATGAAAATTGATAAAAATACTTGGAGGTGTTTTTAAATGGCAAAAGAATATGTAGTAGGTATTGACTTGGGTACAACAAATTCATGTATTGCATGGGTGAAACCGGACAAAACCTCAGAGGTTATACCCAACTCTGAAGGTTCACGAACAACACCGTCCATCATTGCCTTTAGTAAAACCGGGGAAATTGTTAAAGGAGAACCGGCAAAGAGACAGGCAGTTTTGAACAGTGAAAGAACCGTTCGATCCATTAAAAGATATATGGGAGAAGATCACAAGGTCAGCATAGATGGCAAAGACTATACGCCACAAGAGATCAGTTCATATATCTTAAGGAAACTTGTGGATGATGCCGAGAGTTATCTGGGCGGAAAAGTCAACAAAGCCGTTATTACTTGCCCGGCATACTTTAACGATGCACAAAGACAGGCAACCAAAGAAGCCGGACAAATTGCAGGACTTGAAGTTCAAAGAATCATCAACGAACCAACAGCGGCAGCATTGGCATATGGTTTGAATAAAGAAAAAGATGAACACGTTGTGGTATATGACCTTGGTGGTGGAACCTTTGACATATCCATTCTTGAAATCGGGGATGGGGTTATTCAGGTTGTATCAACCAACGGAAACAACCACCTGGGTGGAGACGATTTTGATAAGAAGATCATCGATCATCTAGCAGAGAATTTCAGAAAAGAACATGGTGTGGACTTAAGAAATGACAAACAATCCCTTCAGAGATTAAAGGAAGCGGCTGAAAAGTCCAAGATCGAATTGTCCACAAAGTTGGAAACGGACATCAACCTGCCATTTATAACGGCAACATCAGATGGTCCACTCCATCTTGAGCAGAAACTGACAAGATCCACTTTGGAATCATTAGTAAGAGATCTCATAGAAAGCACAAGGGACCCGATTAACAAAGCACTGAAAGATGCGAAGCTGAACACGGATGAAATCGATGAAATACTTTTAGTTGGTGGAATGACCAGAATGCCAATGGTACAGAAATTCATCAAAGATATTTTTGGAAAGACAGCAAACAAAGGAATCAACCCGGATGAAGCCGTAGCAGTTGGAGCCGCCATACAGGCCTCCATCATGTCAGGAGACATGGGAAAGGACGTTGTTCTCGTAGATGTTACACCCCTTACACTGGGTGTAGAGGTTAAGGGTGGACTGATGGAACCCCTTATCGACAGAAACACACCGATTCCGGTGAAAAAGTCCAAAGTGTTCACAACAGCTGAGGACAGACAGACAGAAGTTGAGGTCAGGATCTATCAGGGAGAAAGAAGTATCGCTTCACAGAATCACATGCTGGGTAGCTTCAGATTAGTTGGTATTACACCGGCACCCAGAGGCGTACCTCAAATAGAAGTAACCTTTGATATCGACACGGATGGAATCGTCCATGTAACCGCCAAGGATAAGGGAACCAACAAAGAACAGTCCATGGTTGTTACAGGAAGGAACAAGCTCTCAGAAGAGGAAATCAACAGAATGGTTGACGAAGGAGAAAAGAACAAAGAAAAAGACGAGGAAAAGAAGAAAGAGATCGAGATCAAAAACCAGGCCGATTCTCTTGTATATGCAACAGAGAAACTTATCAAAGAAAGCGGAGACAAGATTCCTGATGAGATCAGGGGAAATCTTGAATCATTGAAAAATGACCTGCGGGAAGCTATCAATAACGACAATATTGCAAGAATCAAATCTCTCACACAGCAGCTTCAAGACGAGTCTATGAAAGCTGGAGAACACGTGTACAAGCAACAGCAGGAAGCTCAGCAACAGGAACAGCCAAATCCGGAACAGGGAGAACAAACGCCGCCTGCAGATGATGAAACGGTCAATGCAGATTATGAAGATGTAGACGATGATAAAGATAAGGAATAATTAAGGAACACAGGGGCGGGTTCCTTTTAGGGCCCGCCTTTTTTTAAGGTACTGAAAAACGCACCGAAGAGGTGATAATATGACTAAAAAAAAGATTAACAGAGCTGATGAATTTAATATGCCCAAGTTCATTATAAGTGTGGCATCGAATATATTGGGAATCCATCCCCAAACGCTCAGGCAATATGAAAAAAGGGGGTTCGTTGAACCCTATAGACTGGGAAACTTAAGATTGTATTCCGAACATGATATAGAGATACTCAATCATATCAAAGAACTCGCTGATGAGGGAATTCCTACAACCGGGATAGAGCGGATAATAGAACTGGAAGAAAAACTCAACGCAGCGAGAAAGCAGATAAAGCTCCTGACAAGAGATAATGAGCTTTTGAAGCAAAAAATGAAGAAAGAAATACCGCCATTGCCGGTTAAAATAGAGTACAAGAAATACGAATTTTCATTCTTCACAGAAGATGAAGATGAATAGAGGTGAAAATAAATGATTAATATGAATGATTATACATCAAGTGCACAGGAGATATTCAACAAGATGCAGGATATATTGGCCAGATTCAAAAACAGTCAGTTAAGAACAGAACATCTGCTGCTTGCGATGATGGAACAAAAAGAAAATACAGGCGCTCAGGTCATCCAGGCCTTGGCGGATAACATAGCTGTGTTAAACCAAGATACCGAAAAGGCAGTTCGTGAATATGGATCCTCAGGTGCTAATGCCCCGGGAGGACAGATATTTATTACTCCGGAAGCCAGACAGGTTTTGGAAGAAGCCAAAAACGAAGCCAACAGAATGCAAGATAAAAAAGTGGGAGGCGAACATATTCTCATCGGCCTTTTGAAGGTTGAAACCTGCGAGGCGGCAAAAACCCTTGAAAAACACAAAGTTATCTTAGAGTCTGTTTATGCAAACGTGAGACAATTAAGGGCGTCTGGTGGTACCAAAGAAAAAGAAAACCTGGGACCCCTTCAAAAGTTCACAACCGACTTGTGTAAGATGGCAAAAGAAAAGAAACTTATGCCAGTGATTGGAAGAGACGATGAAATCAGACGTGTCATCCAGATCATAGGCAGAAAGACAAAAAACAACCCGGTGTTGGTAGGCGATTCCGGTGTGGGTAAAACAGCTGTGGCAGAAGGGTTGGCGCAACGTATTGTGGAGGGAAACATCCCTGAATACTTAAAAGGTAAGACGATTTTGTCCTTGGATATGGGAAGACTTATTGCAGGAACAAAATTCAGGGGGGAATTTGAAGAACGCATGAAAGGTGTCATTGATGCTATTAAGAAAAAAGATGATGAGATCATCCTCTTCATTGACGAGATGCACACGGTAGTAGGAACCGGATCCACAGAGGGTTCCATGGACGCTGCCAATTTAATGAAACCCGCTTTGGCAAGGGGAGAGATGCGATGTATCGGAGCCACAACATTGGACGAATACCGAAAACACATCGAAAAAGACAAGGCCCTTGACAGGCGTTTTCAGAAAATCATGATCGAAGAACCGTCCGTTGAAGATGCCATCGAAATCCTAACAGGACTGAGAGATGTTTTCGAAAAACATCATGGTGTGAGTATCAACCAAAGTGCCGTGGAAGCATCCGTCAAACTCTCCGATCGATATATATCAGACCGGTTTTTACCGGACAAGGCTATCGACTTGATTGACGAAGCTGCATCCAAGATCAAAATAGAAACCACATACGTGCCCATTCAAATCACTGAATTGGAAAAGGCATATAAAGAAATGGAAGAAGAGATTACAGTAGAAGCCGAAAAAGGCGATTACGAAGCTGCAGCCAAGCTCAAATACGAAGCAGAAAAGCTAAAGAAAGATTACGAGCTGCAATACGAAGCATGGAAAGAAGAACAGGATAAAAAACCAAAAATCGTAAACGAGTTCATCATCGCTGAAGTAGTTGAAAAGTGGACGGGGATCCCCACCACCAAGATGTTAAGATCTGAAAAGGATAAAATCCTTAATTTGGAAAATCTGATTCACCAGAGCATTATCAACCAGGAAGAAGCTGTTCAAAGTGTAGCGCAAGCAATCCGACGATCAAGGTCCGGGTTAAAAGATCCCAAACGACCAACAGGATCATTCCTGTTCCTGGGACCCACAGGAGTGGGAAAAACGGAATTGGCAAAGACACTGGCGGAAAAGTTGTTTGGCAGCGAACAGGCTTTAGTGAGAATCGACATGTCCGAATATACGGAAAAGATAGCCGTTTCAAGGCTTTTAGGCGCTTCACCCGGTTATGTGGGTTATGAAGAAGGCGGACAGTTGACAGAAGCTGTCAGAAGAAGACCCTACTCGGTTGTGTTACTGGATGAAATAGAAAAAGCACATAGTGAAGTTTTCAACATCCTGCTCCAACTGTTGGAAGATGGCAGGCTAACAGACGGTCAAGGACACATCGTTGATTTCAGAAATGCCATTATCATCCTCACCAGTAACATCGGTGGCGAAAAACTCATCGAAGGATCAAGAACCGTGGGATTTGGAGCGGATGGCAATAAAGAGATGAAGAAAGAAAAAATCGTTATGGACGAGATGAAGAAATATTTCAAACCCGAAATCATCAACCGATTGGATAACATCATCGTCTTTAAAAACCTGACTCAGGAACACGTGATGGAAATCGCAGATCTAATGATCGAGAGACTCAACGCCAGAATCGTTGACAAACACATCAAGATTCAACTCAGTGAAGAAGCCAAAGCCTTCCTGGCGAAAGTGGGTTACGACGAAAACTTTGGGGCCAGACCCATGAGACGTGCTATCGAAAGATACATAGAAGTTCCTCTTTCAGATATGCTTCTGGAGGGCAAAGTTGAAGAATACAGTGTGATTCAAATCCTTGGACCCACAGAAGATGATAAACTACAATTTGAAATCATAAAAGAAGAACAATAAAAAACGGGGGAAACCCCGTTTTTTATTTGCTAAAAAAAGCTAAAGTGGTATATAATAAACATATTTTAGACAATCCAGAGGTGTTTGATTATGCTAAAAAATCGACATAACCTGCTTTTTATTTCCATTTTGTCTTTGATGTTCCTGTTTTTTTTAACTTCCTGTACAACAACGAACACAATAATCATCAGGGTTCCCTTTGAGGAACTGCAAAGCGGGGCTTATTATGGTGGTAGTTTGCTCTTTAACAGCACTGATCCTTCCATGTCACAGCTGGGCGACGGAACATTAATTGCTTTTCAGGATATAACTTATGGATGGGTTGAAGAAGAAGAGGATGTTTTCACTTCGGAAATCTTGTCCAAAAAATTCGGTTATTTGTTTATCCGTGATATTGAACCCGGACAGATCATTTATGATTTCTTAGTTTATGATGAAAATGGGAGGATTATCAAGCGTAAAGACCGGGAAGTTATACCGGTGATGATTGGCGATGCTGATTTTTCCAATAACAGAACGACCGATGGATTTTCCGGAGTGGTCTTTCACAAGGACGTTCACTCTCAACATTCAGCCATTACCGACTCCTGCCTGCTGAGTTTTATCCATGAAGAGCCGCAAACAGAAGAAAATACTCTAAATCCCGAATCAAAAGAAGAATACAGACGTGTGTTATTCAGAGTACAGCAAACCACGAATTCACTTGTTAAACAACATCCAAAGGGAATTGTAGCCATCAGTCATACAAGCCCGAAAGCGCTTGTTGTCAACACCGGTTTTCATGGTTTTATCAATTACGATGTAGAAGAATTCGAGAATTATGTGGTCTTTATTCAAACAGACAATCTCCCTTCTTTTGCACCCGGAGACTATCTGCTGGATCATGAAATGGGTGACGTCAAAAAAGTTGTCAGTGTAATCGAAAATGGGATGATTGTAGTGCTTGAAACCGAAGAGGCTGACATGCAAGAGGCCCTGGGAAGTGTTATCGTCAATGTAGAAGGCTCTCTGGAAGAGATCATCAATCGATATGGAAGTCAACAGGACAGGGAGAACCTTGAACGCGCCAGAGTTAATCTCATCGAAAAAGAATGGGATATCAATATCCTGGAAGAAGAACTGGCGGATGTCAAAATAGAAAACACATTCAAGATGGATGTGGATTGTTCCATCCACCTTCATGCGAGTTTTGATTCATTCAGCTCCAACGGAAAACTGTCCTTTCCCATGAGCCTGTCTTCCATTTTGATGATGGAAGCCATGATCGGTTTTGAAAAAGAACATGAATACAGGCTCGCTGACCCGGAAGTCTCCTTCTCAGTTTGCGGACTTCCGGTCAAGGTAGGGGTGCCCATTGATTTTTATTATGACTTAAAAGCCCAGTTGGCCAAATTGGATTTTGAATTTGGGCCTGAAATGCATATGGAATTGGGTTTTAAATATGATGTAGGTGCAAAAGTGAAATACAAATGGAAAGTCATTCCGGTAGGCATCAAAAGCTGGTCCAGTGCCTCAGGCATCCACACCCATTCCGAAAGCCTTCATGGCCCCATCCTGGATTTCGACGCCAATCCGGTTCTCAGTGCAGAAGCCGGCTTTAAAACCTATCCGGGCATAAAAATCGCCTGCATTCTCCGCCCCCAAATGGAAATTCCCTTTGCCCTTCAATCGGAATTCAAAGACTCCCATACCACCCTTGATTTCATGACAGAAGGTGAAATGGAAATGGTTCTGGATTTAAAGTTTTACAAGCATACTTTCAAATTCGGTAGAGTTTTTAAATACACCAAGGAATTGTATAATTCAGCGAAATGACAGCTGACGAAAAAGTTAAAATCTTTTATCAGAAAAAAGGCACCCGTTTAGAGGTGCCTTTTTAAATACTACTCTTTAAAACAGAGGT
>CAZRYM010000081.1:0-9036 GCA_964604305.1 uncultured Thermotogaceae bacterium
CGTTTATTCTTCTAATGTCTTTATCTTCAGGTATTTGATTAAAACCGATCTCCCCATCTTCAACAAGGACTTCTTCCTGCTTCCATCTATTCACAATCAGATTCCCGTCATAATCATCCGGCAATCCTTTAACAGTTATCACACCTGTGGATATCTCATAAGTAAAATCTTCATACCGGTCTCCATCTTCATCCAAGATTTCGATGTCATTTTTTAAATATTGTCCGTCCCCGTCAATATCAATTAAATCGGCAATCTTTATGATACCGTCATCTGCGCTTTTAAATTCCTCACTGGCCCTATAAAAAACGGTAGCGCGTCCGTCATAGGTTTCAAAATCATCCAGTTTGACTATTGAGTTGGTATCATCAACCGTTATATTCTTTGCAAGGGTTGTATAAAGTCCCAACTCGTTCAACGATTCAATAACTTCTTCAAACTTTTTGTTTGTCTCAAACGTATCGGTACTGACTGCCTTATCAAACAGATAATTGTTCAGATCAACAAATGAAATATCTCCGCTAATCCCCAACGAAGTACCGGAGGGGTTAGTGGCTATTTCTGATGAGACCATGTGAATGGGGCCATTTAAGATAGCATTTGTTCCTGACATCCTGAACAAATTCGGGAGAGAACTTCGCGTTTGCTCCATTTCTTTGAACAGGTTGATACCGGAAATCTTTCCGGATTTATCGTATCCGGCCTGATGGATTAAATTTAGTTTATCTGCCATCATCAGAGCCATTTCATCGTATTTGTCTAAATAGGCGGGAATCGTCACATCCCTCAGTTCCATCATGGCTCCCAGTCTGCCTTTTTTAACGTCAATTTTCGTGCTTCTGACAAACAAATCGTATGTGTTGAGTGTTTCAGGTCTTACCGCTGATTTAATGGGAGTTGTATTATCTCCGTGAACAACAACCTGCTGCCCTATATAAATCTCCAAGTGCCCCAATTCCCCTTTTTTAACGGTAGTATTGGCGTATTTATTTAATTCATCCAGCAGTTTGTCTCTTTCATCCAGAATATCGTTAGGTTCAGAATCTGCTATATAAGACATTCTCAATTGAGCGTTAATATTCCCGATCTGTGATGTAATGGTGTTGATTTGAGCAACAGTGTCTTTAATATCGTTGTTTAAATTATTTCTCAGCTCTTCAAATCGGCCATAAAGATCTTTGTAGGTAGATAAAAAGTTATTCACCTCACTCTTGACACTTTGAATACTCGCCTCGTTTGTGGGGTTGCTCATGACCTCCTGGAAGGAAAACCACATCTTGTCAAAATATCCTCTGAAACCATTTTCCGCCGGTTCGTTGAGCAACTGCTCCATGTAATGGAGATTAGAAGACATATTGTCCCAAAAGCTATGATTCTCAGAGATCACTCTATATTGAGTATCAAGAAACTGATCTCTGATTCGTTGAACTCTTTTTACCATCGATCCTGTACCCAAGGTTAGATTGCTGTTTGATTGCATCAGAGATGTTGATCCCATGGGAGGAGTGGCAACAATCTCTGCACGTTGCCTGGAATAACCCGGCGTGTTTGTATTGGAAATATTGTGAGCGGTAACGCTCATGGCCAATTTTGCGGTATACGTACCCAAAACGCCTGTATTTAATATTGAAAAGATGCTCATATCTGACATATTATCATCCCTTTGCTAATTTCTTACTCAAAGTATTATCGGAGTTTTAAGATATTCCTTGAATGATTTGATTTGTTTATCTAAAAGCTTTCTTTAAAAGTGCAGGCAAAAAAGTCAACGATACAAAAGAACTGATGATCATCGTCACCCACATCAACATGGACAAATAGGTATGAAATTGTAGAGGGGGAAAACAACAGAGATGAAAGCCCCAAAGCCAATCCAAGTGCATTGGCGATAATATGAAAACCAAACCGATGGCAAGAAGAATGGAACTCACCTGATCCGGAATGATCCTGTCATTCATCTCTTTCATAATGAAAGGCATTCCCAGAGCCTTGAACTGAACCATTTCTGAAGAATAAGCTTCAAGCGTTTCTTCTATAAAAGAGAGTGTTGGATTATTGAGATTTTTAGGAAAAACCACAATTCTCCCAATACCTTCATTTCTTTTAAGGGTGTTGTTGATTTGTTCCGGTTGGTTGGATTGCATTAAAGCAATCATGAGATTGATCTGAGCTTTATTCAATGGATATTCTGTCTTCTGTGAACCATAAATTACTTCATTCATTGTTGAAAAGACATCATAAACAGAAAGTGTTTTGGAAACAGCATCTGATAATTTTAGATGCTCTTCCAGTGCCAGGACTTCTTTAGCAACGTCAGGATCCAATGGGTCATTTTGTGTAATGAATTCAATAAAGATAGGGATCGCTCCTCCAGCTACCGCTTCAATCTTTGCCATATTTTTTCTAATCTCTGTGCTCGGTTTATAGAGATTGATCATATTCAGATCCGTTTTGATCAAAAACAAACCGGGAATAAAGGCGATAAAAAGAATGACAGTGATAAGGTCATCCTTACCTTTTCGTGTTTGCTTTTTTTGTTCCGACTTAAAAAACAAACAAATCTCTCTTGCATTTATTAACCCTCTTTTCTCATTAAAACATGTATAATAGATTGTCTATGCGCCTTTTCAAACCGAGACAAGTATAACACAGAGGGGGAGTTTGTTTTGCTGTATTTTCAAAAATTAGTGTCTTCATTTCTGGAATTACCGGGGCTTTTTGTCACTATTTTTTTAGTTCTGGCTTTGATTTTTCTCTTAAAAAAACGTAAAAAGTTTTTTTGCCTTTTTTTCGCTTTTGCTTGCGGATTTTACTTTATTTCTACTGATCTGTCAATTCAACTGTTGGTTCGACCTTATGAAAACCAATATTCAGAAAAGGAGTTGTCGGATATCCCCAAAGATGAAACTGTTATAGTGATTTTCAGTGGCGGAGTAATTCGAGGAATAGAATCAGGGGGTGAAATGTACGATCAAATCGGTCCGCATTCCATGATGCGTCTTTATAGAGCCTTTCAAGTCTATGAAAAGACCGGTTTCGAGTTAATCATTGCCGGAGGAAACGTTTACGATCAACCTGGAAAATCCATTGCTGCAGTAATGGGAAATGTTTTGGAAAGTTGGGGCGTTCCATCTGAAATGATAAGGATTGAACAAAAATCAAAAACCACCCGGGAAAATGCTGTTTATTCATTGGACATGATTGATGATACTGTTAAAAATATCATTTTAGTCACCTCTGCCTTACATATGCCTCGATCTTATCGTACTTTTCAAAGAGTTATGGAAGAAAATGAGAGAACTAATATCAACCTTATCCCTTATCCGGGAGATTACAGAGTGGAAAATGTCCCCTTGAGTTTTTCGTCATTTCTGCCAAGCAGTGGTTCACTGGATGTCTTTTCTGCAGCATTTCACGAATGGCTGGGCAATCTATTCTATCTCTTGAAATAATCAAAAAGATATGTTATCATATATATGTAATAAACATATATATGAGGAGGTGCTAAATATGCCGGGTTTTGACAGAAGAGGTCCCAACGGAGAAGGTCCCATGACAGGTAGAGGACTTGGAAGATGTTCTGGAGCATCCGATACTGACCAAAATGCAAATAACGCCAACACACAAGATAATATACCTGAAGAACAAAGATTTGCAGCACCGGGAATTGGCTATGGCCGAGGCTTGGGAAGAGGATTCGGACGGGGAATGGGCAGAGGTTTCTTTGGTAGAGGCAGAGGTCGTGGTTTTGGCCGTTGGTAAAAACAAGCAATATCTCAATTGCGGGCGGACACATAGGTCCGCCCCTACGAAAGCTTGTAAACCGCTTAAATAAAGATGTAGGGGAGCACCATGGATGTTTCCTTTAGGAAACTCCAAGCTCAATGATTTCTTTGAGCAATTGTCTGCTCCCGCATTAAATTATGGGATCTCTCTTTTTCGATAATCAGTTGTATAAACAGGTTTTTTCAGTGGAATCCTTTCATAATTATCCTCATTTTGATATTATATACTTGAGGTGATTTCAATGGGATAACAATGAAAAAGATAAAAGCGTTTCAAAAGAAGCTTAACAGAAGGATGTTTATCGACGAAACTCAGGCAAAATATGCCGATGAAGATCGTCCGCTTCCCATTGGTTTCGGACAAACGATTTCACAACCATCGCTGGTTGCAAACATGACATACTGGTTGGATCTTTCGGGAGAGGAACGGATTCTTGAAATAGGTACCGGTAGCGGTTATCAAACATGTATGCTGGCGCAATTTGCAGCTCAAGTATACACCGTTGAGCTTGTGGAAGCCCTTTCATCAAAGGCACAAGATACCTTGCAAAAACTGGGATACACAAACTGCCATTTCAAAGTTGGAGATGGTTCAGAAGGGTGGAAGGAATTCTCACCTTATGATAGAATCATATGTACTTCTGCTGCATCGGAGATTCCCGAAAACCTCATTTTACAACTGGATATCAAGGGAATAATGATCATTCCTGTGGGTCCGCCAATGGTTCAAAACCTTTATAAAATCAAAAAAGAGGAAAACGGAAAATTAGAAACCGAGGTCCTTGAACGTGTTCGTTTCGTTGAGTTCAAAGGAAAATACGGTTGGGATTAATTGGCTTGAACTATAATGAATGTTGTGGTATGATATGGATTGTTAGTTAACCGAAGTTGTTTAAGGGGGGCACTCAATGCAAGTTAAACTACTATACATATATACTGCAATAACAGTGACGATGCAATCCATTATCAGAACAGACATGAACCTTTTCTTTCGCGAAATAGGTTTTACCAATGCCGATGTGGGAAATATCATGTCAGCATCTCTGTGGGGAGCGGCCTTTTTGGGACTTGGCGTCAGTATTTTTGCAGATATTTTGGGAAGAAAGAGGATGCTGATTGCCTCTTTAATTGTCTTCCCACTTGCAAATCTCGCCATGATCCTGACAACTAATTTAAATTTGATCCTTATGTTCTCATTTATCAAAGGTGGCTTTATGGTTGTTAGTTTTACCGTTGTACAGGCCATGGTCATCGATATTACCAAACCCAAAAACCGGGCTCAAGTGGTGGGGTTAAATTTTGGAATCATGATGGGTGTGGGGGTTTTGGGGAACTTTTTAGGTGGTGTTCTGGGAAGTTGGCTGGGACTGCAAAACGCCTTATTCTTTGCTGTTTTTGGTTATTTTTTCGGTCTTTTACCCATGTTTGGTATTCGAGACAGTTTTATTGGAGGGTCCATCCGTTCCATATTTGATATCTCTCATTTTAACAAAGAACAAAAAGTCATCATCGTTTTCCATTTTTTAACAACTGTCACGATAGGATTTGGAGCAGGACTTTTTATCCACTTTGGAAACCTCATCTTCAAAGACCTATTTGACATGTCCACCTTTGGTATTGGTGTGGCTCTTGCAATCGCTCAAATGGGAACTGCTGTCAGCAACATGTTCACCCATCGGCTTGGTGTACATTACGGTCCTTTACGATTTAAATTGATTACTCAAACGTTAGTTGTTCCACTAATTTTTTCAATGGCATTCATCAGGAACCCAATTCTTTTCATCATTGTTTACGCCATGCGTTTTGTTCTCATGAACAGCGGAAATCCCATTATCAATACTATCATCAACTCCTACGTCCCCAGAGACAAAATCTCCACTATTGCGGGTCTAAATTCCCTTCTAAACAATTCAGTACGAGCCGTTGCTGCAATGCTGTTTGGATACATTGTGGGATCCAGTATAGAAGGATACACGACGCTTTTTATCATCAGCGGTGTTTTCTATGGTATTAATATCATCATTGCATTCTTCATGTACAAACGATATGAAAACGATCCCAAAGTCAAGGAATTATACAACCATTCAAGAGGATAGCCTTCTTAATTGATACTTACATACAATGGTTGCACTGCAAAAAGGTCCTTTTCGAAGACATAATCGCAAAATCAACATATATTTCATTTCCGGGAGCCCACACGGGGGCTCCCCTACAAAAGCTTGTTAAACCCATAAATAATGATGTAGGGGAGGGCCCGTGTGCCCTCCCGCAAAAAAAGCGGAGAGATTTTTTTAGCGATCAGTCAAAAAAAGGTTTTTGCAGCGGACAAATACAAAAAACTCCGATTATTTTGTAAATATCTCTTCAGCATCCATTCCGAGAAAACCTTTTCTCAAACAACAAGGAATTCTTAAAAAACAAATGAAATATTACGCTATTCATAAATAACCACCCATAAATCCTTCTCAAGTAAAAAAATACGGTTTGGAAAAATAAAAACAATAATATATAATGATTTGTGAAAAGGTTTTCTTTGTTTATTAAAGCGAATAACAAGCGTTCTAAAAAATCCATAAAAAGGATTTGAAAAGATGAACAAAAAAAAGCCAAGTGTTCTGGAGGTTGCCAAAGAAGCTGGTGTATCTCCGGCTACTGTTTCAAGAGTTTTCAATAATAATCTAAAAGTAAACTCTGAAATGAAAGAAAGGGTGTTGGCGGCAGCAAAGAAGATAGGATACAAGAGAAACTTCTACGCCAAGGCTTTAATTGAGGGGAAAACCAATTTCATTGGCCTAATTCTTACGCGTTTTGAAATAAGACATTACACAGGCATTGTATCAGCAGCAGAATCGGTCATTGACGATGCCGGTTATATATTTATTGTCACCAGCAGCAAATATTCTAAACAAAAAGAACAGGAAAAAATCACCCTTTTCTCCGATCTAAACTTCGCAGGTATTGTTATCATTTCAGTTGGCTTATCCGATGAAGAAATAGTTGATATCTCCAAGAAAAGTTCTCCACTTATCATCTTCGACAGAAAAGTGAAGGGCTATGAGGATAAATGTATTTATTTCGACTACCAAGGTTATCAAAAAAGCATTACGGAACTGCTCATCAACAAAGGGCATAAAGATATTCTTCACCTTTGTGGCCCCACACGCCTCCAAGTCTACAAAGAAAAATACAACGGCTATATAAAAGCGATGGAGGAAAATCATCTAACCAAAAAGATTAACTACATCGTGAGTGATGGGGCAACAAATGAAGCGGGTTACAACATAATGAAAAAAGCTCTGAAAAATAGAAAATTTACGGCAGTTGTTTGCCAAAATGACCAATTGGCTTTTGGCGCCATGTTGGCTATAAAGGAACATGGCCTTGAAATTCCAAATGATATCTCCATCACGGGTTTCAACGACGTTCCTGAAGCGGGGTTCACCTCTCCATCCTTAACAACTGTCAATTTTGATTATACTGCCGTCGGTAATTTTATTGGAAGAAAGATTCTCAGTGAGATAAAGAGGGAAATATTCACTGATTCAGTACCTGAGTTTAAAATCATCGAAAGAAAATCCGTCAAAACGCTTTAAGGGGAGATACGATGAAAAGAAAAGGAAAAGACACTTTATTTGCATGGCTCACAATTTTACCCGCACTTTCCATTCAGGTTGTTTTTATCTACGCACCATTGATATGGGCGATTTTCATCAGCTTTTTCAGGTGGAACATGATCCGGCCCATGCGCTTTGTGGGATTGGCAAATTATGAAAGAATGTTCTCCAAAGCTGAATTTTGGGATTCGCTAAGGATTACCTTCATTTATGTCTTGGGAACAGTACCCACTTCAATATTCATTGGTCTGGGTTTGGCCTTGTTGATGAACATGGAATGGTTGAAATTAAAAGGCCTGTTTCGAACTGCCTTTTATATTCCCGTTATCACAGCAATGGCAGCTGCGGCGGTTATATGGAGCTGGATATTTGAACCCAGTTACGGTTTTTTAAATTGGTTTCTTTCTTTGTTCGGAATCGAAGGAGTGGGCTGGTTATCCGATCCTGATTATTCCCTACCGGCCTTAATGATAGTAGGAGTGTGGAAGCGAATTGGCTATAATATGGTCTTATTCCTTGCAGGCTTGCAAGTCATTCCCAAAACCCTGTACGAGGTGGCAGATATTGACGGAGCATCAAAGTTTTCTAAATTCTTAAATATCACTTGGCCTCTTTTATCTCCCACAACACTATTTGTGGTCATACTCCAATTTATCGCTTCCTTCAGAGTCTTTGTCTCGGTCAGTGTTATGACTCAGGGAGGCCCCAGCAAAAGCACCAGAGTAATCACCTATTATCTTTATCAGCAGGCATTTGAAAATATGAAGTTTGGTTATTCCTCAGCTATCGCAGTGTTTATGTTTGCTTTGATGCTTATTTTTACCATTCTTCAATTTAAGGCAAGCAAAAGGAGGACATTCTACAAATGATGAGAAAACCCACTTTAACGAAAAGAATCATCATTTATTTAATACTGGTGGCAGTGATGATCATGATAAATCTTCCCTTTTTATGGATGGTAATCACTTCTTTCAAAACCGAAAAAGAGGTTTTTTCCTGGCCAATCAAGTTCTATCCCACCCTTTTCAGTTTCGAAAACTATGAAGGTGCTTTCAGCCTGATGCCCTTAACACGCCTCCTGTTGAATACCCTCTTCATTGCCGGGTCAGTCACTGTCCTGCAATTAATTCTTAATAGTCTTGCTGCTTACGGCTTGTCAAGATTCAAATTTAAGGGAAGAGATGTCATTTTTATCATATTGATTGGAACCCTAATGATACCAAGGGAGGTCATCATCATCCCTTTATACATCATCATCAATAGCATGGGATTAGTGGATACCTATCAATCACAAATTTTCCCCTTTGCATCCAGTGCATTTGGTATTTTTTTGTTAAGACAATTCTTTCTGGGAATACCGGATGAACTTGAAGATGCCGCACTCATGGATGGAGCCAGCAGACTTCAGATTTTTTGGAAAGTCATTTTACCACTTTCGCTACCGGCATTATGGACAACTGCCATATTCTCATTTTTAGCAAGTTGGAATTCGTATCTCTGGCCTCTTGTTGCAATAAACGATTCAAAGAAACAAATGATACAAGTAGGATTATCCCAGTTTTCAAGTGATTGGATGACCCAGTGGACTTGGAAAATGGCCGCAACAACTGTCGCTGTTGTCCCCATCATTATCTTCT
>CAZRYM010000082.1:0-8939 GCA_964604305.1 uncultured Thermotogaceae bacterium
GACGAATAATTTGTTTTCCTAAAAATAAAAGACGGTCTATTGGCCGTCTTTTTTCATAGGTGTGTTGATTTTGATAAAAAGAAGAATAACATTCAAAACTTTTGGAATTTTAGGTATATTTTCTGCCTTGACTTTAATGGGATATTTTAATCTGGAAAGTGCTGTAATCAATTCCAGATATACAAGATTACCTTATTTGCAACTAAATTGGATTTTAATTGCAATATCTCTGATAATTATCACCGTTTTTTTTCTTGAAAGAATCAGTATTGGCAAAATACTCATTCCAGGCTATATACTTTCCTTAAGCCTCCTATTTTTACTTTTGATTTTTGGAGAAAGGTGGGGTGGATCAAGAAGGTGGTTTTCTACACCTATTGGAGGCCTTCAACCTTCTGAATTCGTGAAACCATTTATATTGCTATTGTATTCATATATCTACTCGAACTCTTACAATTCAACCGGAGTCTCTTTACTGAATCTACTGCTAATCATTCCAATAGCCGGATTAATTGTTCTTGAGCCGGATCTTGGAACCGGAATGGTTTTTGTGTTTATGTTTTTTGTATACTATGTGATGACAGAAAAGAAAAAAAAGAGGCTCTTTCTTTTTTTTGTAATTCTTTTATTGCTTATCTTCTTAGTGTATACTTTTGGATTGAAACCATATCAGAAGGAAAGAATTACAGCCTTTTTGGATCCTACGAAAAATCCTGATACCTATTATCACACTCAACAATCTATTACTATGGTTGCATCTGGCGGCCTTTTTGGTAAAGGGTATCAGAGGGGATTAGGAAATCTTTACGGATACATTCCTGCTGATCACACGGATTTTGTTCTGGCTGTATTTGCTGAAGAAGAGGGTTTCTTTGGATTAATAATTTTTTATTCTCTATGGTTTTTGCTGTTTTCAATCATTCTCACTTTAATCCGTCAAAAAAGTGGTATGAAAAAATGGTTGTCAGTAGGTGTTTTTTCTATTTTCTTTATTCAGTTTACCATAAATGTTGGCATGGTAATTGGGTTACTTCCGGTTACAGGGCTTCCTTTACCTTTTTTTACTTATGGAGGAAGTTCTACAGCTTCTAATGCAATCATAACCGGGATATTGTTGTGGTCTTCATTGAATGAAGAAAAGCCAATGGAGGTGATACTAAGATGATTAATGAGAATCAAGCAAGGGAAGAGAAAATAATAAATCTGTTGTCGTTTGCAAGCAGAATGGGTAAGTTAGTCTATGGAAAGGAAAGATTGGAGAGGTATTTGAATACAGCGGAAACAAAAATTCTCTTTTTGGCTTCTGATTGTTCTTCGAATACAAAGAAATATTGGGTCAATAAATGCGATTCTACTGAATGTCAATTATTTATATTCAACAGTAAAACTAAAAAGGAATTGGCAGCAAGGCTTGGAAAAAAAGAACTCAGTGCAGTAAGTACATCAAATATGGACATTACAAACGGTATAAAAAAAATTATGGAGAATCGTTAGTGTTTGGCTACATCAGGCCGGTAAGAGGGATTTGTGACAATTACCTTTTTAAAGCACAGTATTGTTGTTTGTGCAAAACATTGGGTAAAAAATACGGATATTTTTCTCGAATTTTTTTATCTTATGACATAACATTTTTTACATTATTACTTCAGGCAATCAGTAAAAAAGATTTTGAGTATAGATATGAAAGTTGTATAATACATCCAATAAAAAAAAGAAGAGTAAAAAAAACGTGGGATCTAGATCTTCTTGCAGCTGATCTCAGTGTTTTTTTAGCAAAAAAAAAGATAGAAGACAATATCAGGGATGAGAAACTTTTAAAAAGCCTTTTTTTTCGAGGGATCTATAAATATCCTTTCAAATGGAACTGTTCAGAAAGTATTAATCTTGATTTTTTAAACACTCTTTTTGAACGGTTGGAAGAAATGGAAACTGACAAAATAGTTGGTTCAGATGATGTTTCAAATATGTTTGGTAGGATTCTTGAGAAATGTGTTGTCTATGTTTCTGAAGAATTAAAGATACTGCTGGCAAAAGAAACCAAACAGTTGGCATTTTTGATGGGGAAGTTGATTTATTTATTAGACGCCTTTGAAGATTTAGAAAAGGACTTGAATAATTGGAACTATAATCCTTTAATATATGATAATAAAGAAATTGTACTCTCATGCATTAACAAGGAAGAAGTAGTCAGAGTTATCCGGAATAATGAGATTTGGAAAATCAAGCTGCTTATGGATCACATCAATCAGTTGTTTTCCTTTCTCACTGATTCTCTAGGTGTTTACTACCCTGAAATAGATGGTATAATAACAAAGTCACTGCCTGCTATGGTATATAGAGTTATAGATGAGAAGATTACTGATAATAAAGGAGAAATTAATGATTAAAGATCCTTATAAAGTGTTAAATATAGAACCTGGTGCAACCAAAAAGGAAGTCAAGGAAGCTTATAATAAATTGGTAAAAAAATATCATCCCGATTATTACAAAGAAAAGCATATGAAGGAACTAGCTGAGCAGAAAATGAAAGAAATAAATGAAGCCTACGATTATGTTGTGAATAACAGTAGTTCAAGACAAAACTATTATGATGATAGTCAAAATCAAAGACAATCTACATCTGAAAGCAGATCTTCGGGCTATGATTACAGCTATATCAGAACCCTTATCCAAGCCGGACGGTTCAATGAGGCAAGTAATATCTTAAACGATCTGACAGCCAGGGATGCTCAATGGTTTTATCTGATGGGTGTGATTGAGATTTCTTCCGGTAACTATAATAAAGGGAGGGTATACTTTGAAAAGGCTATAAGGCTTGATCCTGAAAACGAAGAGTATCAGACTGCTTATAGGCAGGCTGTAAATGGATATTTCTTCTCGAGAAGGGCTGGACATGCAAGAACAGATACAGAGACTTGCTGCCAAGTTTGTGGAACATTGTGGTGTTTGGATTGTTGTTGTGAGTGTTCCGGAGGAGATTTTATAACCTGTTGCTAGAAAAAGAACAAAAAATATAAAATGGAGGGTAAAGAAAGAATGGATATGTCTTTAGAAGAGCTTATGAACATGCTTATTTCAAGAATGGAAGGTTTGAGTGCTTCTGTAGAAGATCTTCGCTTTAGAATCAATATTGTTGGAAGTGCTCTGGCGGATACCGAAGTGATAAAAAAAGACGATATCAGAGCTGCAGTTAGAAAACAGCTAAATATCATGAAGTACTTAGGTTCAGCTGAGACGGTAGATTATAATACCGTAGAGGGTTTAACTGAAAGTATAATGAATTGGTTTGACGGTGATATGTCAGCAATAAAAGCAGAGTATGAAGCGTATAAACAAATGATGGAAGAAGCAGAAGAAAAGATTAAAAAAGAAGGTCAACGAATAGAAATTGCAGGTCCGGGTTCACTGGGGGATTTAAAAAACAAGCAGAATTAGGTGATATTTTTGAGTAACACCATGTCAATCAAATTCAATAACATAAGTAAGAATTTTGGTAAAATAAAAGCGTTAAAGGATGTTTCTTTCAGTTTCGATAAAGGAGAAATATTTGGACTTCTGGGTCCTAACGGTGCCGGTAAAACGACTTTAGTCAAAATTTTGACTACCATTTTGGAACCTGATCAGGGCTTTATTAGTCTTTTTGGTGGGGATATCCATAAAAAAAGAAAAGGCATCAGAAAGATTATCGGTTATGTTCCCGCCTCGGTAATTTTGTACCCTCATTTGAGCGCGAACGAGAATCTTGTCAATACAGCCAGTTTATATGGTATTGATAAAAAAATGGCTCGAACAAAAATCGAATTTCTGTTGAGGAAATTTGATATGTGGGAATGGCGAAATGAGAAACTAAAAAATTTTTCTTCAGGAATGGCTCAAAAGATCAATATCTGCAGAGGTATGCTTCACGATCCTAAACTTCTGATTTTGGATGAACCCACGAACGGGTTGGACCCTAAATCTCGTCAAGTAGTTAGAGATTTTATTCTTGAAATAAATAGAAACGGAACAACAGTGTTATTAACCACTCATGTTATGTGGTCTGTGGAAGAAATCTGTAAAAGAGTAGCGATAATTGATAAGGGAAAGTTGATTACAATTGACAGTATCTCCAATTTGAAATTATCGGAATTGAAAAAGAAAAATGAGGTAAAGGTCTTTGTTTCCGGTTTGATTGAGCAAAAAGAAAATTACAGAAAACTTCAAACTAAAGACTGGATCATTGATGTGAAGCATGAAGATAAAAAGAATTACGTCATTACTATCAACAACAACAACAAAGTCAAAGAATTACAAAGGTTATTATTGGAAACTTTTTCAACGATAGAAAATATCAGAATCAATGAACCAACTTTGGAGGATATTTTTATTTCTTTAACTAAGAAGGCAATTTAAATTTGGAGGTGTATTATGAAAAGAATCATCGTTTGTTTTTTAGTACTATTGGCATTTGTAACTGTACAATTTGGAGATGTTACGGACTATATTCCATCTGACTCGGTATTTGTTTTCACTTCAATTAACAACCCTGAAAATTATGCGAAATTAAAGGAACAAACTGTTTTTGGTTTTCTTCTCAGAGATATGGGACTGGAAGGTATGCTTGCTCAGCAGGTAGAAAGTATGAAATATGCTGATCCGGAATTTAAACCGGAAAACATTTGGGCACTGTTAAAAGGGGATATCGGACTTTTTGTAAAGGGAGAAATTAACTATGATGCCATCGCTCAAATGAATGATATGGCTGAACCGGAAGACATGATGTATATGGACCCAATGATGGCTCTTGGACCAATGATGGAAGCGATTGAAGATCTCAATTTTGCATTGATATTAAAACCAACCGCGAACCCAAAAGATGTTCTTGATACCCTCGGAAAATTGCTTCAGATGGAACTGCAATTTGGCGCCAATGGTCCTGTAGTTCTTGCTCAAGACAATGGACATTTGTTAATTGCTATGGACCAGGAATCAATGGATGTTGCCTTGAAGGCAAAAGCGGATAACATAAAAAAGAATGCAGTGTTCTCAGAACTATATAATGATGATAATTGGATGGTTTTTTACAACGGCAAGATGGATACGCAAAAAATGATGGAAGCCATGCAAAAGTCCTCAGGAATGGAATTGGACTTTGATTTGAGCGAAAAGGTTGAGATGGAATACGGATGGACCAAAGGATATGTTAAAAACGGACTTGTATTGGAATCTTTCAATCAATATAATTACAAAGATTCTCAATTTAAGAACATGGCCATCAACATGGGTAATACACAGTCAGCTCTCATTGAAAAGATGAATATACCTGGTTTTATAAGAGGAGCCATGGCGTTAAGGAATATGGATCAGCTTTGGAATTTATTAGAACCTGTAATGAAAAACATACTACACCAAGCTTCTCAGATGAGTGGTGAAGAGATACCTGCTGAAGATATGGACATGATTATGAAACTCATGGAAAGCTGGAACGGAGAAATGAGATTAAGCATGGACATAACTATGACAGAAAATGGTGAGATGGGAATTGATATGTATGCCGATCTGGGAACAACAGAAATGGCATTTATCGAGCAGTTGATAACGGAATCGGGGGAGAATCTTAAAAGTGCAAATGGGATGAAGTATTTAAGATTATCCGGAGAAATGGATGCAAATACTGAAGCTGATCCTTATATGGATGAATTTGCTGCAGTTGGAGAATTTGACCCGTATCTGGTTTTGGGTAATGACAAATTGATGATTACAACCCTTAAACCAGAGAATATTCAATCAAAACTAGCTCAGGTTAATCCGGTTACATCCATACAGATGTTTGCAAGTATGAGTAAAGAATTTAAAACGGTTGATAACTATTACGGGATGATGTTCATCGATATTGGTGATTTACTAACAAAGTTAATGGGAATGGCTTATCCTTCAGCGATTTATGCCGAAGTAGGTGTAAATAACGAAGGAGATTCACAGTCTGTTTTTGTTATCAAATAAGGAATAATGATGTTTTCAGCTGTTTTTTGGTTGTTTGCATTGTTACTGTCCATTGCATTGCTGATTGAAAAAAATCTGAAAACAGCGATCCTTTTTTTTGGATTATTTGGTACTATAACATCCGGAGCCTATTTGTTTATGGGGGCTCCGGATGTTTCTTTTGCATCCCTTGCGTTAGGTGCAGGATTTACAACATTTGTCTTTTTGATTGCCATCAGAAAGACCGGAATGGTCAGGATTAAGTATTACATCACACCGTATATGGTTTTTAGTACTCAAGATGAAAAATTAAGTGGCTTTGAATATGAATTACTTAAAGCCTTTTTAATGGAACAAAACCTTGAGGCCGAATATGCCTTAATAGATTCCGACGAAATCAACCGAAAAGAAACAGATATCATCATCGGTGGCATTTTTAGTACAGAAAAAGTAAAAATTGATGAAAAAAAATGGATCAAAGTCGGTATTTTGGAAACCAAGATTTTTCAGGATTCCAATGAAAGAGAAATTGATCTGGTTAGAATGAAGAAAGAAATTTTGGACCGTGAAATGTCTTCTGATGCTTTTGAGTACCTAAGGGAAGCTCAGTATATTTTTCTTATTGAACATCACAGACCGGAACTTGCTGAAGATCTCAGACAATTTCTAAAAGAGATTAAAAACAGCGGTGAATATGAAGAGATGGTGAGGCGATACATCGGATGAAATACATACCCTTTCTGGTGTTCTTATTACTTTTGTTATTCGGGGCAGTTGTATATTTTAATATCCTTAATAATGATTTTGAGAAATATGAGAATCCATATTTTGATGATCCCTTAGAAAAAAACACTTCTCTGAATTTGATTAGTGCTATTTATCTTGATTTCAGATTTTATGATACTATCTTTGAAGTCTTTGTTTTTTTTGTAGCTGCTTTTGGGATCAATATGGTATTAGAAAAACTTCCTGGTAGCGATGAGGTTAAACCATCGAAAATGGTTACAGTTAATTCCGAATCAGTTGATTTACGAATGGAGATATCCGGTAGTTTTATTTTCATACTTTCTTTGATCTTATCCATATATATAATATTTACTGGTCATATTGGACCCGGAGGAGGTTTTGTCGGAGGGGTTGTAGCCGGAACTGGTTTGTTGGTTTTAAGCGGATCAAAGGATCTGAAAAAAATAGAAGATAATCTTAAAAAGATTCAAATACATCAGATTGAAAAATTTATTATGCTTTTTATACCTGTTTCCGGAATCATTGGACTGCTTTTGTCTGATGCCGGTTTTTCGAATTTTTTTCCCCAAAGAACACCTGGAACATTCCTTTCCGGAGGCAACGCACTACTGCTGAATTTCCTGATAGGGTTTAAGGTCTTTTCAGGGACATGGACAATATTATATAATTTTGTCAGACATCGGGGAGTAATTTGATGAAAAAAATTCTGTTCTTTTTCTTCATTTTTATTCTCATTCCAATCTCAACGCAGGCATTACAAATTATCGAGTCATACAAATTGGAGAGTAACACGATAAACCAAACCGTTAATTTCGGTGATTATGATATCAGTGCTTATGGCACAATCTATTCAGTAAATGAATGGTGGCAGAATCAACCGACAGTAACACTGGAATATGAGGGGGAGGAGAAATTCTTCAACGAGATTAAAGAAGCTTTGCAAAGCATCGGTTTTGTTTTAGGGCGAGGCGAAAGACTGTATGTCAAGACCGAAATGTTACAAGACCGTTTTCTATATATAGAAACAGTATATGATTCAAAAGAGGTTAACAATGTGGATTCTCTTATGATACTGGATCATGATAATAATCAACATTTTCGTGATTTTTTTCTTAACGTTTACGGAGATTTCAGAAACAGACTCCCTAAATTGATACTCATTAAAGGCAGCCGGTTTTTCGAAACAAATGGGGATATTATATATCAGGGTCCGGAATACACTATTGTTAAAACCTTTGCGGAAAGACTAACTTTAGATATTGAAGGCAGAATACTGGAATTTGATATTCCTTTTTACCCCATTCTATTTTTAGACTTAACTCAAAATCAGTATTTGCTTACTATAAAAACTGACAGAAAACAGACAATCACCGTTGATGGAGAACATATGACAGCGCCAGTCTCAATTTTGCTTGTGGAAGGCGTTCATGAGTTAGAATATGCCGGTCAGACTCAATTTCTTTATATGAAAAATGATATGGAAGTATTTCTTGATGAGGTTGATGATTCGGAAATGACAATTACATTAAACGTTTCAGCTCGAGTTATGCTATTTAAGGAGGAAAAGGTTGTTAAAACATTCGAGGATAATCACAAAAAAATGGAATTACAGCCTGGAACTTACCAAATTGTAATAGAAAAGGAAGGGTATAGACGTTATGAAGAAACATTTACGGTTTCTTCTTCAGAATCCCTAAAACGTGACGTTGAGTTGATTCCAGTTCCTGGTACTGTAATTTATCAAATGAAATTATCTGAAAGTTATACAAATCTGTTCTTTGAGGGTCAAAATGTTATTTTGACCAGACCTGACAAGTCAGTCCTGATCAATTTAGAATCTGAAGAAATTACAGGCAATGAATCGAACGTTGTATGGTTTGACGGGAATATTATTGTAACAGGTAACACTATTGTAGATACGTCATTTGAAACTCTCTGGTCCGGTACAGAGTTGATTATAAATGTTATAAAAACACAAGGTGCTTTATGGCTTTTTACTTCAAGTAAAAAGGTCATCTCAATTGATGTTAAAAGATGGGTTCCCCAGTGGACAAGATCAGTGGATTATCTTGCGTATAAAATAGTCTCTGCAGGATCAAATATTTGCATATTGGATCCTTATTCGAGGGTTATTTTAATTAATTCAGAAATTGGTTACCGAGACTATTTCAATAAAAGAATACCCGGCATCACTGATATCCTATTCGCAGAAACAACGAAAGAAAAAATCA
>CAZRYM010000083.1:0-8643 GCA_964604305.1 uncultured Thermotogaceae bacterium
GGAAGAAGTACAGCAGTGGCCCGGGACTTTTTAAGCGAAAATATTATGAAGAATATACACTCTACACGGTTTATATCAAGGGCGAAGAGGGTTATGAACAGACACTCTGTTCTGAAGATGACCGCACAGTATACGACTATTACAAAATCAGTGATAAAGTCCGACATCACAAAGGCTTGAACACTTTTGAGAAATATGATAAAACTGGCGACGAGATCATATTTTGCAATGCCTGTGCTTCATTGAACGCTATCAATGACGAGGTCTGTCACAGATGTGGGGCACCTTTGTTGAAATAAGAGGGAGGAATCAAATGGATAAAAGAACAAAAAGAAGACTCAAACCCATCATTTTTGCAATTTTTGCATGCTTTGTCATCTTTCAAGCACAGAATGTTGGTTTTAATGATTCTCAAGAGGTAATCACCGACCACCTGGAAAACAGA
Organism: uncultured Thermotogaceae bacterium; assembly: GCA_964604305.1. GTDB lineage: Bacteria > Thermotogota > Thermotogae > MWEM01 > MWEM01 > JASUTC01. The sequence continues at coordinate 446 of CAZRYM010000083.1, forward strand.
ATTCCAGCCTTGATGTCATACTACGATATTCCGGGGATGAACATTGCCATTATAAAAGATGGAAAAAAGGTATGGGCAGATGCCTTTGGATATGCAAATGTGGAAAAAGAGAACAAAATGACAACGGATACCACTTGCAGGGTAGAATCCATATCAAAATCCGTTACAGCGTGGGGAATCATGAAATTGGTGGAGAATGGGCAAATTGATTTGGATGTTCCCATCAGTGAATATTTAAAGGATTGGGATTTTTCGTCAGATAAGTTTTCAGAGAATAAAATTACTACACGACAGCTGCTTAGTCATACAGCTGGCCTGTCTTTAGGAACGATTGGTCCTGACGCTTTATATTTTCCTCAAGAAGACATTCCCCCTCTTCAAGAGCTTCTAAAAGAGGAATTTTCCATGATTAGTGCACCCGGTGAGCAATTTTACTATTCAGATACCGGTTATAATATGCTTGAACTGCTGGTGGAAACCGTAACCGGACAAACATTTGCAGATTACATGCAAAAAGAGGTGCTTTTTCCCCTGGGAATGAATCATTCAAGTTATGATTGGGCGGGTATTCCCGTTGAGCAAATCCCCTTGGGCTACAATACAAACAAAGACCCCGTTCCAGTTTATACCTATGCCATGAAGGCTTCCGGCAATCTCTTTTCCACTCTTGAAGATATCACAAGCTTTATCATTGCCGGGATGGATAGTGATTATTCCACTCAAACGATCTTGAATCAAGAAAGTGTGGAACAGTTGTCAAATAAAACAGTCAGCAACATTCCCGGAATGTATGGCTTAGTCTTTGATGCCTATGGGTTTGGTTATTTTATCGAAGAGCTTGCCAATGGGAAAAAAGCGATCAGCCATGGTGGACAGGGCACGGGCTGGATGACGCATTTTCACTCCATTCCCGAATCAGGTGACGGGATTGTTATCCTGTCAAACAGTCAACGAACCTGGCCTGCGTTTGCAGCTATATTAAGAGATTGGTCAAATTGGGCGGGTATATCACAAGTGGGTATGACAAAGATTATTCTGGGCCAAAGGCTTTTGTGGGCCTTTATCGCCTTCCTTTTATTCTTTATCATCTGGAAAATCTGGTTTTTGATCGAAGATCTATTCGAAGGAAAAAGAAAATTTAGATTGTTCGGAAGAGAATCGTCTGTATGGCGAATGTCTCTTGTTATATTTGCCTTATTCATCCTGATCGCTGTTTATCTGGCGGTGAATATGACTTATCAACCGTTGTTTTCAATCTTTCCGGTCGCCTCAAGCTGGTTTTTCTCAGTAATATCGGTGTTTGCTTGTGTTTTACTTTTGCTGGGATTTTTTCCAGTATCAGAAAACAACGCTAATATTGATGCGAATGAGAAACAAAATGCTTAAAAAGTGTTTTTTTTAGTATTTGCAAAATGAGTGTGATGTCATTCAACAATGTCCTGAATTGTCTGATCAGCGTGAAAAAAGGAGGAAAATGAGCAATAAATACGATGAAATCATCCGGAATTTTATTAATTTTTCCAAAACTTGTGATGAATTCAGATCAGCCGCCATCATAGGTTCAAGAGCCAGAACTGAAATACCAGCTGATGAATTTTCTGATTTGGATATTACCATCTTGTCAAATAATCCGAAAAAGCATATTTACAGTACAAATTGGCTTGATGAAATTGGAGAGGTTTATATCACTTTTGTCGAAAATCTTCCTTTTGGAAATGAGAAAGAAAGACGAGTGATGTTCTCGAATGCATTGGATGTAGATTTTGCGATTGTGCCGGCTTCTCAAGCAGAAGTGATGTTTTCAAGTCCCGAAATTATCAGTGTTTTTAGAAAAGGATTCAAAATCCTCTTTGACAAAGATGACCTTTTTTCTCTTTTAGAGATTTCTTCCAATGAGACTGAACAACCAAAAATGAAGAAGCCTTCTGAATTTGATGTTCAAAACACCATACAAGACTTCTGGTATCACTGTATTTGGAGTTTGAAAAAGATTCAAAGAGGCGAATATTGGACAGCAAAGATGTGTGTTGATGGTTATATGAAATCGCTGATGCTGAGGATGATTGAATGGGATTATCAGTTGAATCAAACGGAATCAAAAGAAATTTGGCATAACGGACGCTTTTTTGAAAAATGGGTTGATCAGGAGATTCAGGATGAGATGAAATGCTGCTTTTCCCATTATGACAAAGCTGATATCATTCTCGCTTTAAACAACAGTATGAGACTGTTTTCCAGGGTATCGAAAAGAGTATGCAAAAAGTTGATATTCAAATATCCTCAAAAAGCTGAAGACTTTGTGAAAGCCTTTCAGTTTTAATCATTATAACCAGTTTTTAGTTTTCCATTCCTCAATAACACCAGAAAAGATATCTGGGTTTTTTAGGATCAACTTTTTTAAGAAGTTTTTTCTCAGAAAGGCAATCCATTTTGATTTTAAAAAGCCTGAGCTAAACATGGGATTGGATAAGATATCTGAGACTAATTTATTCCCAGTTTTACGGGCTTTTGAATATAGCTTGGAACAACTCTGTTTATCCAGATCAAAATAGCCCGTTTTCATCCTGACCGTTTTGGAAGTGATAATCCCGCTTCTTTTTCCGAAAATGTCCGTACAATCTTTTGCCGTTTTGGCAGTAGGCGCTATACCGCTTGTTGAGACTCCCACTGCCCACTTTTCATCAAAGATACCCATGTACAGACAAAACAGAGCAAATCTATCCATAACGGTTTTCATTTGGGCACATGGATGTCCTTCATAAACCGGAGAGCCCACAACTAACCCGTCGGATTCATCAATCTTTTGTTTAAGGATTTGAATGTAGTCATCATGAATACATTTGGCCGTTTTCAGGCAGGTGTTGCACCCGCTGCAATAATGAATATCCTTTCCCTTTAAATCAATCCATTCCGTTAGGCCGCCCGACTCTTTAACTCCTTCTTCCACCCAGTGCATCAGTGTCGCTGTGTTTCCATTTATGTTAGGGCTGGAACTGATGAATAGAATTTTGACAGGTTTCAAGTGGTTGCTCACCTCTTTTTTAATACTTTTACTTGTATTCTATACCATTTAATTATTAAGTTTGTATAAAGAGAGACAGGGAAATGAGTTATAATGAAAGGAAATAAGAAAAGAGAAAAGAATATTTTTAGGATGTGATCGACTTGAAAATTTTGGTTCTGTTTCATACGATAACGGGTAATAACTTCCTGATCGCCAGACAGTTTGAAGCGGCAGCCCAGGAATGTGGGCATGAAGTGTTGTTAAAACGTATTGAAGACCCGACAATAAATGAATTAAGGGACATTTATGAGATTATCAACGAATATTATGAAGCAATTTTAAATGTAAAGCCGGTAACAAAAGAAGATTTGCTGAATCAAGATGTCATCGTCATTGGCTCTCCTACTTATTACGGGAATTGCTCCGGGAGGGTGAAATGCTTTTTCGATTCACTTGTGGACTTTTGGTCCAACAACACCTTATACAAAAAGAAACTCATGACTTTTACAACGGTTGGAGATATCAACGGTGGGGGAGAAATGTGTCTAAAGTCTCTCATCACTCTTGGTCAACATATGGGGATGCAATTTGTTCCGGTCAGTCCATCGATGACCACACTGGGTATTTCCTCATACGGGGTTAAGCATTTTGTGGGGGAATTTGCAGATAAAAGGCCAGAGCCCACTTTACAAGCATCCATAAAGGTTTGGATAGAGAGTATTTAAGTTATACCGGTGAAAGGAGTGCTGAGATTTGATATGAAGGAAAAGGAAAATTACTTGAAAGAAGAACTTTTTCAACTAATCCAAACGGATAAAACCGTATTCAATTTTATTCAGGAATCGTCGTTGGATGGTTTGTGGTACTGGGATTTGGAGGACATGGAAAACGAGTGGATGAACTCTAAATTCTGGACAACTTTGGGGTATGATCCTGAACAAATGCCACATAAATCCAGCGCTTGGCAACATATGATCAATCAGGATGACTTGAAATTAGTGAATGAGAATTTTAAAAGACATATGGCAAATCCCGATTATCCCTATGACCAGCTTGTCCGATATCGGCATAAAAACGGTTCAACGGTTTGGATACGTTGTCGTGGCTTGATTATTCGAGATGAAAAGGGGAAACCCGTCCGAATGATCGGTGCCCATCAGGATATCACCTTTTTGAAAGAGAAGGAAAGAGAACTGGAAAAAGAACGGCAGACGCTTACAGGCATTATTGAAGGAACGAATGTTGGAACTTGGGAATGGAATGTGCAAACGGGAGAGACAATATTTAACGAGAAATGGGCTGAAATGATTGGTTATCGAATGGTAGAGATTCAACCCACAACCATAAACACTTGGATCCAGTTTGCCCACCCGGAAGATCTAAAAAAAAGCACCCAATTACTGGAAGAGCATTTTCAGGGAAAAAGCGATTATTATGAGTGCGAAAGCAGAATGAAACACAAAGATGGACATTGGATATGGGTTTTGGACAGGGGAAAAGTGATCACCTGGACAAACGATAAAAAACCGCTCTTGATGATGGGGACCCATCAGGATATTACTGATAGAAAGCAATCTCAAATCGAATTTAATACGATTCTGTCCACGACGATGGATGGCTTCTTTATCACAAACGAAACAGGAAAGATCATTGAAGCCAATGATGCCTTTTGTAAGAAATTGGGATACTCTCGTGAAGAGATGTTAAGTATGTCCATTCCGGATTTTGAAGCAGCGGAAAATCCCCAGGAAGTCCAAAAACATATGGAAAAGGTTTTTCAAACGGGATACGATCGTTTTGAAACGGCCCATAAAACGAAAGAGGGTGATCACATTGATGTTGAGATCAGCGTTACCTTCATTGATGTAGGGGTCAAAAAGCTGATTGTGTTTGTGAGAGATATTACTGATATCAAAAAAGCTCATCAAAGATTATCCATGAGCGAAAAACGCTACAGAGGTTTGTTGGAATCACAAAATGATCTCATTGTCAGAGTGGATTCAGAAGGCAAATTTACATACGTCAACCAGTCGTATTGTGAGGCATTCGGAAAAAAAGAAGAGGAATTAATCGGGAAACAATTCACCCCCCTGGTTCATGAAGATGATATTGACTCAACCATGAAAGCTATGGAGAAATTGTACGTTCCCCCCTATCGAACGTATATCCAACAACGGGCGAAAACGGTCAAAGGCTGGAGATGGCTGGCTTGGGAAGACAACGCCATTCGCGATGACAATAACGAAATCATTGAGATACAGGGGGTTGGAAGAGACATAACAGGGTTGATGGAAGCTAAGCAGGCGGCAGAGAACGCCAACCGTTCTAAATCGGAATTTTTAGCGAACATGAGTCATGAAATCCGGACACCTATGAACGCCATTATCGGATTTTCAGAATTATTAGAAGACAAATGCACGCACACAAAGACGATGCAGTATCTTGAAGGGATTAAAAATGCCGGAAAGAACTTGCTGAATCTGATCAACGATATTTTGGATTTGTCAAAAATAGAAGCGGGCAAGCTGGATATTGAAGTGGTCAAAACAAATATCACAATGATTATAGAAGAGATCATGCAAATCTTCAAGTTTAAGGCTGAGGAGAAGGGGATCACTTTACTCTCCAACCATTGTCCGAATATTCCTGATATCGTATGTGTTGATGAATTAAGGGTTCGGCAGATCTTGTTGAATTTGGTTGGAAATGCGGTAAAATTTACAGACCAGGGACATGTGAAAATAAGCACACACACACTGAAAAAAGATGAAGAAAATGAAAGCCTTGACTTTAACCTGATAGTAGAAGATACCGGGATTGGCATTAGCGAGAACAACATTCAGAAGATATTTGAGTCGTTTACACAACAGGACGGACAAAATACCCGCAAATATGGTGGAACGGGATTAGGGCTGACCATCAGCAAAAAGCTGGCTAGCATGATGAACGGTAATATTTCAGTCAAAAGCAAACTTAGTGAAGGCTCCACATTTACCTTAACTTTAAGGGGTATCCCTTATACTGAAGAAGTAATGATTAAAACTGATGATAAACCCACTGAACAGCAAACTTATCAATTTAAAAAAGCTAAAATTCTCGTTGTTGAAGATATCCCTTCCAATGTGGAAATTGTAAAAGGTTTTTTGGAACCCTATGGATTTGATGTTTATTCAGCTGAAAATGGGCAGATTGCCGTTAATATCACGAAAGAGTTAAAGCCTGATCTCATCTTAATGGATATGCAAATGCCCGTGATGAACGGTTATGAAGCAACAAAGATTATCAAAACAGATCCTGAGACAAAAAACATTGCCGTTGTGGCCTTGACGGCATCAGCCATGTCCGAAGATGAAAAAGAGATTCGAAAACTGTGTGATGGATATGTGAGAAAACCCTTTGTGAGGGCAGATTTGATTCGTGAAATTGCCAAACAGTTATCCTCAAAAGTCATCGCCTCATCCCATCAACCCCCGCAAGGCATTCAGAAACATGAGAAGATGAACGATAAAGTGAAAGAGGCTTTACAGAAAAGCTTTTACCCCAGATGGGAAACGATTAACGAAATGGTCCTGGGAAGTGATGTGGAGGATTTTGCGAGGGATTTGAAAGCCTTTGCGCGAGAGCATCAAGCAGAAGAACTCTTGGATTATGCCCACCAGCTTTATCTGTATGCCGCTGATTTTGACATTGCCAACATGGAAAAGCAGTTTAAGCAATTTACAACACTCATCCAACAAAAAAATGCGAACAAGGGAAAGGAGTAAGAATGGAGAGCCAAAAGATCCTCATTATCGATGATAATAACGAAAACATCAAAGTTGCCGCCAATATCATAAAAGCGGATAACAATGTAGTTTGGGCGACGTTGAACGTGAAAGAGGGTATCAAAATCGCTGAAATGAAATCTCCCGATTTGATCCTGTTGGATGTTCAAATGCCCATTATGGATGGTTATGAAGCTTGCAAAATTCTAAAATCCAAGGCGGAAACAAAAGACATTCCTATCATATTTATGACCGCGAGAACAGATGATGAGAGCATCCATAAAGCTTATAACGTCGGTGCAGTAGATTACATCACCAAACCCATTAAAAAATTGGAACTTCTTGCCAGAGTTCACACGCAGCTTAAACTATCGAGAATGATCAAATGTCTGAAAGAAGCCTCCGTCACAGACGGATTAACGAAACTGTATAATCACAAGAAGATACTTGAATTGTTAAGCCTTGAGATTGACCGTGCAAAACGCTATCAGCGGCCTCTTTCGATTATGATGTTGGATATCGACCACTTTAAAAGGGTCAATGATGAATATGGGCATGTTATTGGAGATAGGGTGCTTGAACGGCTTGCAATTGAAGTCAAGGATCAGATTCGGGATTTAGATACGGTGGGACGATATGGAGGTGAAGAGTTTTTAATCATCTTCCCTGAAATTAACAAATCCCAGGCGTATCAGGTGGCTGAAAGGCTGAGAAAGTCAGTGGAATCACTCACCTTTGATAACGGACTAACCATTACTATCAGCGGAGGGTTGGCTGAATTCTCCGATAAAAAAGATCAGCTTTTGGTCAATGAAGCGGATAATAACCTGTACAAGGCAAAGAATTCCGGCAGAAACAGAATTGTATACTAAAAGTTGATATGAGTGCACTTTTTTTATACCCTTCTTAATGATACAATCCTTGCGACAAAACATTACTTTTATATAAGAGTTTATTTTTTTTAAGCGAGAGTGATGCTCATTAACAATATCCTGGATTTACTGATTAACCTGATCAAAAACATGGCAGTTATTATCGTTTTGGCATATGTGTTTACCAGAACGAATGTCTATTCCCACATATTGAATAAGAAGAAATTAGACTGGCAGCAAAAAACACTGTTGAGCCTCGTTTTTGGTCTGTTTTCAATTTTCGGGACCTTAAGTGGAATTGAAATATACGGTGCCATTGCCAATGTTCGTGATTTAGGTCCGGCAATAGCGGGGTTAATCGCTGGACCTCTTGTTGGGATGGGAGCCGGTTTGATTGGTGGTGTTCATCGATATACAGTTGGTGGCCTGACGGTTCTGCCATGTTCCATAGCCACTGTATTGGCCGGAATCGTTGGCGGGTTGATTTATCTGAAAAGAAAGGGAGCACTTCCGGATATCAAAACATCAGTTATTTTTATTGCCGTTTTCGAAGCCTTT
>CAZRYM010000084.1:0-8567 GCA_964604305.1 uncultured Thermotogaceae bacterium
TGAAGTTACCGGATTCGAACCAGTATTTGAATAATTATTAATACTACGCCCCCCCTCAATGGGGGGGTATTTTTTTTAGGAGGACAAAATGAAAAAACAATGGTGGAAGGGTGCTGTCATCTATCAGATTTATCCAAGAAGTTTTCAAGATTCAAATGATGATGGAATTGGTGACTTACAAGGCATAATAAATCGGCTGGATTATCTTCAGTGGCTTGGAGTAGATGCAATTTGGCTTTCACCGATTTTTAAGTCGCCCATGAAAGATTTTGGATATGATATCAGTGATTATCGTGATATAGATCCAATGTTTGGTACCTTGACCGATTTTATGGTATTACTTCGAGAATCTCATAAGAGAGGTATAAAAGTCATCATCGATCAAGTCTATAATCATACATCAGATCAACATCCGTGGTTCATTGAATCCATGTCTTCGAAGGATAACCCAAAATCGGATTGGTATATATGGGTGGATGGTGACAAGGGAATCCCGCCTAATAATTGGTTATCTTATTTCGGTGGTTCTGCTTGGCAATGGTGTGAGCAAAGAAAACAATATTATCTGCATTTGTTTGTTAAAGAGCAACCGGATCTTAATTGGAGAAACCCCCAGGTTGTCGATGCCGTTATGGACTCTATTAAATTCTGGTTAGATATGGGGGTTGACGGATTCCGCTTTGATGTGGTCAATATGTTCTACAAAGATGAACGATTAAGAGATGATCCTAAAGTAGCGGGGCGAAATTCCAAAGTAGATTTCGAAAACTATTATCGAGTATATGAAAATGACAGACCGGAAACGCTACTAGCTCTGGAAAAGATTAACGACCTAATGGGTCAGTATAAGGAACGAGTGACTATTGGGGAAGTTGGATCTCCAATGGGACTTCCTGCCTATTTTCTTTATACGATGCCCGGGAGATTGGATCTTGCCTTTAATTTTGAATTCAAAGAAATTGTGGAATATTCACCTAACAAATACAAAAAATTAATCGAGGATACTGAAAGACTATTTCAATCCATTGCTTGGCCAAGTTATGTATTGGGTAATCACGATTCAAAAAGGATTACAGAACGTTTTAATGAGTTAAGGGGCAAAAAAGAAAAACTACAAATTATGGCATCCATGTTATTGACAATGAAAGGAACAACCTTTATTTATTATGGAGAGGAAATTGGAATGGAAGATGCCATCATTCCCTTTGAACGAATTGTGGATCCGGCAGGAAGAAATTTATGGCCTGATTATAAAGGAAGGGATTCAGCCAGAACACCTATGCAATGGGATAATGGAAATTATGCATCATTTAGTAGTGTCGACCCCTGGCTACCGGTAACGGATGATTATAAGGAAATAAATGTGAAAACACAGATGTCTGATCAAAATTCTCTGCTATATTTCTACAAAAGATTGATTGCTTTAAGAAAAACATCCGATATCATCAAATACGGTGAGATTGAGTTTGTGGAAATAGAACCTGATATTCTGGCATACATAAGGTCCTTTGAGAATAAAAGAATTTTAGTCATTTTGAATTTTTCTGAAAAATCTATCAAGATAAACAGTTCTATTGTAAATGACTTCAAAGAAATTCTCTTAACCAACAAATGGGAAGAAAATGCTGATTCAATCATCAAGCCCAATGAAGTACGCATTCTAAATAACAAAAGTTCAGACAGTGAGGGGTGTCAAAATTGATAGAAGCCTGTATATTTGATTTAGATGGTGTTATTACTGATACTGCTGAATACCATTATCAGGGATGGAAAAAAATGGCCGATGAAGCCGGTTTACATTTCGATCGGGAAATCAATGAGAAACTCAGAGGCGTTTCCAGACGACAATCTCTGAATATAATCCTTCAGCACAATAAAAAAGAATTGTCAGAAATAAAAATTGAAGAATTAATGAAGAAAAAAAACGATTATTACAAACAATCCTTGGAAACAATTACCGAAAAAGATTATCTACCCGGAATTAAAGGTTTTATTTTTAAACTTAAAGAAAAAGGCATCAAAACAGCAATCGCTTCCGCTAGTAAAAATGCCGAAAAAGTTATCCATAATCTGAATGCCACAAAATTATTTGATATCATTGCCGATGGATACAGTGTAAAGAATACAAAACCGGCACCGGATTTGTTTCTGTTTGCAGCAAAAAGATTAAATGTATGTCCAGCCAATTCAGTCGTTTTTGAAGATGCACAAGCAGGAATAGAGGCTGCATTAAACGGTGGTTTTTTCAGTGTTGGAATCGGTCCTGAAGAAAGAGTCGGTCAAGCCCATTTAAGATACAACAGGACAGAAGAAATTGAATTGGAGGATGTTCTTTCATTAAACAGATAGGAGAATTGTTATGGAAAAGATTAAAAATCATTTGATAACAGAAAGCGGTTGGGAATTGATTGAAACAGAATACGATCAATCTCAAGCAATCAATTCAGGCAGCAACTTTATGACCGGAAATGGTTATTTGGGTTATAGGGGAACATTGGCTGAGGATAAAAAAAAGGACTATGTTGGCTGCTTTGTTACAGACACATGGGATAACGCAGATGGCAAGTGGGAAGAATTATGCAATGTCCCCAATGGGCTTTTCACACAAATATTTATCGAAGGTGTCCCGCTTACTGTAAAAAGAAATAAAATTGAAAGCTTTAAAAGAAAATTGGACCTAAAAAGTGGAGTAACTTCCGTTGATTACACAAAAACTATAGATGACAAAGGGATAATAGTAACTTATCATGAGGAGAAATTTGCGAGTTTGAAGAATTATCATATCATACCCTTAAAAATGGAATTGACTTTGAATCAAAATTCAACCATTGTAATTTTAGAAGGAATCGATTGTGATGTTTGGAATCTAAATGGAGATCATCTTAAGAATTATCAAACTGGTCAATCCAAAGATAAGTTGTTTGTAACAACCGAAACTTCTGAAAAAAAACAACTTATTACAGTCGCAAGTAATGTTGATTTAGTTGGCTTGCATGTTCAAAAGACAAGAATAATCAAGAAAGATTCAGGTATATATAGAGAGTCGGAATGTAAACTCAAAAAAGGTCAAAAAGCAGTGATATATAAATACATGAGTGTTTATCATTCCAATGATTGCCATGACCCTCAAAGTAAAGCTTTAAATGATGTTTCTTCAATTAATTATGAAACACTTAAACATGCCAATGAAGAAATATGGGAAGAAAAATGGCAGAAATATGATATCAAAATCAAGGGGAATTTGTTGGATGAAACCGCTGTGAGATTTAATACTTATCACAGTGTCATTGCTACTCCAACTCATGCTAGCCTTCCTATAGGTGCCAGAGGGCTATCCTGCCAAGCTTATCAAGGAGCTGCTTTTTGGGATCAGGAAATTTTTAATTTGCCCATGTATTTATACACCGATGCTCAAACCGCAAAAAACATTTTAAAATATCGATATGATACTCTTGATGGTGCCAGAAGGAAAGCAAACACTTTGGGTTTTGAAGGGGCTTATTATGCATGGATAAGTGGAAAAACAGGTGATGAATTATGTCCGGATTTCTTTTTTCAAGATGTATTGACCGGAAGACCCATCAGAAATCATTTCAATGATTGGCAAATCCATATTACGCCTGATGTAGTTTTCTCATTTTGGAAATATTTTCAAATCACAGAAGATTTTCAATTTATGATCGATTATGGTGCTGAAGTGATATTAGAATCGGCCAGATTTCTGGCATCACGTGTTGTGTATCTTCCCAAACGAAAGCGTTATGAGCTCTGGAAGATACAGGGGCCTGATGAATACCATGAAAATATAGAAAACAATGCATTCACTAATTATCAAACTAAATTTACATTTGATGTGGCTTTAGAGATGATAGTAGATTTAATGAAAAAATTCCCGGGAAGATTCCAAAAGGTTTTAGAAAAAATTAAAATGGATCATTCGGAAATAGAACTATTTAAAGATATTGCCAAAAATATCTACCTTCCAAAACCATATGAAAGCGGAGTTATAGAACAATTTGACGGATATTTTAAACTTGAGAGTGTTACCCCTGCCAAAATGATAAAAAATCGGTTATTAAAAATGAATGAATATTACGGGTGGCCAAATGGAATTGCTGTATTTACACAGGCAATCAAACAAGCAGATGTAATACAATTGATTACAATGCATCCCGAGTTATTTTCAACAGAAGTAAAAAAATCAAATTATGAATACTACGAACCAAGAACACTTCATTTTTCTTCTTTAAGTCCTTCTGTTTATGCCATTGCAGCAGCAAGAATCGGATATGTTGATGAAGCTATAAAGAATTTTAGAAAATCTATATTCATTGATATAAAAAACAGCAATGACCCCATTAGTGGAGGAACTTTCATTGGAGGTATTCACACAGCTGCCGCAGGAGCTGCATGGCAAATGGTTACAAATGGCTTTACCGGTTTAGATGTTAGAGACGGGAAAATATATCTCGATCCTCAGTTACCTGAAGATTGGGAAAAGATTGTTTATCGAATCGCATTGAATGATAACATATATCAAATAGAGGTTGGATCAGATAGGGTTGTACTATTTTTAAACGGATCAGATGAAAGAAAGCCAATTTTGATCTTAAGTGGAAAAAGGCACATACTCTGTGAAGGTTTAAACAGATTCATAAGAACTGAAGATTATTAATCAGAAGCTAAAATTCCCCGTTATTCTGAAATAACAAAAGAAAAGATTGCGTCATATCCTCTGTATAAAACATTATTCACGGAGGTGCTAAACAAAATGAGAAAAGTTTTTTCTTTAGCAATTATTCTAATTTTCATTACTCTTACAGTATTTGGTTATGTTAATCCCGATTATAAAAATCCGGTTATTAACGTGGTTAATGCAACAGCAGATGCTGTTGTTAAGATTGATGTCGAAAAAACTGTTACAACATCGGTAGATCCTTTTATGGAAGAATTTTTCAAAAGATTTTTCGGAGAACAACAAAATCCTTTCGGAACGGAAAGGAAACAAAGCTCACTGGGTTCCGGATTCATTTTTGATAACGAAGGACACATATTGACGAATGAACATGTTGTTAGAGGAGCTGAAAAAATAAAAGTCACTCTATTCAGCGGAAAAACATATGATGCTGAATATATAGGCGGAGATTCCGAAATGGATATTGCCATAATAAGAATCACGCATGAAAACGGGGCTGATTTTCCTTATTTAGAATTTGGAGATTCAGATAATTTACAGATCGGGCAGGTAGCTATAGCTATCGGAAACCCTCTAGGTTTTCAGCACACTGTAACAACAGGAGTTGTAAGTGCCACTGAAAGGCAAATCCCAAAACCTGATAATTCAGGTTACTATACCAATCTTATACAAACAGATGCTGCCATAAACCCTGGAAACAGTGGAGGTCCTCTACTAAATATTCACGGAGAGGTTATTGGTATAAACACGGCTATAGTCAATCCAACAAGTGGTACAAATTTAGGCTTTGCCATTCCTATTAACGATGTGAATATGTTTATAGAAGACCTGATAAAATATGGAAAGCTGCAAAAACCTCAAATTGGTGTAAAAATTATGAATATCGATGAAAACACCAAGGATGCATTAAACCTAAGCAGTTCAGAAGGAGCAATAGTAGTTGAGGTAACTCCTGATTCTCCTGCTGACAAAGCGGGTATAAAACCCCAGGATATTATCTTGAAGTTTATGGATGAAGATGTTAAAAACAAAGAGCAATTGGCAAGTATGATAAGAAAACAGGAAATAGGTAAGATGGCTCCTATAACGATAGACAGAAATGGAGAAATTATCGAATTGAAGGTAGAATTATTGCCTTCTCAAGACCAGGAATCCGTTAAGGAAGAATCAGTAATTGAGGAAGAAATTAGTAATGAGAAAAGTTCTGAATTATTAGGAATATCAGTGACAGATTTAACTGATAATCTTCGGAAGGAGTTTAAGATTTCAGATAACGTTAATGGCCTTTTCATCAATGATGTTGAAATAACTTCTCTTGCTTATAGAATGGGGTTAAGAAAAGGAGCTGTTTTACTATCAATTAATAGACAAAATATTCGTTCAACAGAAGAATTCGAGGAAACTATTTCAAGATTGAAAAAAGGACAATCAGTGGCATTATATGTTTATATCCCTGGTGAAGGTTCTCTTATGCTTTCATACCCTTTACAATAAATTACCATTTAATTCGGCCCTTTAAAAGGGTCGAATTTTTTATTTTTCAAAACATGCTATAATCTAACAATCATAATATGAAAACAAGGAGGAATTAAAATGAGAAAATTAATAATTGTTGTTCTCGTGTTGTTTTTAACAACTGGTTTTATTTTTTCAGCAACTGATCAAATGCAACCAAGAAAAATCATAATCACGCCTGAAGAGCCTTCTACAATGGAAACCACTATAAGGGTTAATAAAGGCGAAGGCAGTGTTTATCAGACAGGTGAATCCATTTCTATACAGTTTGAAGTAAACAAAGATGCTTATGTTGTAATCTATGATATTGAAGCTGATGGAAATACACATATCATTTTCCCCAATAGATTTCAGCCTGACAACAAAGTTTTTGCAAATCAAACTGTAACAATACCTACCGGATACAATATGAATGTAGGTTCAAAGCAAGGAAAAGAATACTTGCAAATTGTTGCCAGTACTCATCAGTTCACACAGTTTGATGCTTGGACGCAAAGCTTTTCAGCAAGCCCTTTTCCAAACATTACTAAAAATGCAGAAAATGATTTACAATCCTATACAAAAAGAATCATCATTTCTCCAGATAACAGTGTTCCTGACTGGACTTCAGCCAGCACGTATTTTTATGTTGGCTATAGACCGACTGCAGGAACTGTTTCATTTAATTCCAATCCATCAGGAGCGGCTATTTGGCTTGATGGTTCTTGGGTAAACAGAAACACACCTTTGAAAACCACATTGCCTGAAGGGTATCATTATGTAAGGTTCTATAAGAGTGGATATCAGACTTTTGAAACACAGTTTTATCTGAATGCTGGTGGATATCATGAAATAAACACAAATCTGACCCCTATAGCGCCTCAGTACGGGAAATTAACGATTAATTCCCAGCCTTCCAATTCCACAGTCTATTTAGATGGTCAAATAAAAGGAAATACTCCGATTACATTAAACAATATTACACCTGGTAACCATAAAATTGAGATTAAACAAACAGGATATGAGACATTTACTCAACAAATTCAAATTAATTCCGGAGAACATAAATTTCTGAATGCAAATTTGACAAAAATTAATCCTTTGGGAACAGTTAATATCAATACTTACCCAAAAACAGCCAATGTAACGATCGATGGTAATTATTTTCCTAATAACAATGGACAAGTTCAAGTTCAACTAAATTCAGGTACCCACACTTTGTCTGTTTCTTCTTCTGGTTACCAATCACAGACAATGCAGTTTATATTGAATGCTGGAGAGTTTAAACAAATCACAGTTCAACTTGAGCAATCATTTGCTGAGGTCAATATCTATTCCAATCCTTCTTCAGCAGATGTGTATATTGATGGCACCTATACCGGTTATTCGTCAGGGAGAACATTTAAATTATTACCCGGTTCTCATAGTATCACAATCAAAAAAACAGGATATCAGGATTGGTCAACAACTACTATTCTTAACCCAGGAAAAAATCAGGATATAGTAGCCAACATGGTACCTTTGAAAGGAACTGTAAAAGTACAACCTGATACAAACTGCTTGCTTTTTATTGACGGTAATAGGGTTCAAGAGTTGTCCGGTGGAAGCATTTATAATTTTGAACTTTCCCCGGGTATTCATGAGTTTGTCTTTTTAAAGCCGGGTTATTATACGTATACAGAGAGGGTCAACATATCTTCAGGCTCAAATTACAATATTTATCCGTACTTTAGCTCTTTATAAGACATATTTATTTACTCATCTATTTCAAATATCTGTCTTTTTTCTAGTTGTAATTTTTATTAAAAATATTATATAATACAAAAAATACACTTGCTTTTTTATATTACTCAAAAATATGTTATAATCAGCCAAGAGAGTCAAATTGAAATCTATAACAGGGGGCGAAATAATGAACAAAAAAGAATTGGTATCAAAGCTAGCATCTGAAACTGAGATGACTTTAAAAGATTCTGAAAAGATGTTGAATTCATTCATTCAGATTGTTGAAGATGAATTGAGTGAGGGTGGTAATGTTAGATTGGTAGGATTTGGCAGTTTTGTTGTAAAGGAAAGAGCCGCAAGAAAAGGGGTTGACCCAAGAACAAAGAAACCAATCGATATTCCTGCAAAAAAAGTTCCAAAGTTTATTGCTGGAAAGCAATTAAAAGAAAAAGTGCTTTAAAAAAGTTTATTAATAAAAGGGAGCCTCTCTTTCAAAGAGTGGCTCCCTTTTTTATTGATAGCAGAATAGATCAAACTTTTCTTCCAAATTAACATAAAAAAGGTCAATTTCGAAGAAATCGAAAATGCCCTTTAAAAAACGATGCCAGGCGATACCTACTCTCACATGGCGTGATGACCATACTACCATCGG
>CAZRYM010000085.1:0-3146 GCA_964604305.1 uncultured Thermotogaceae bacterium
GGACAAGAAAGGAATGGAAACGAAATTGACTCTTATAACGAGGAGGGCACAGGAACAAGCCTTTTGAAGTGAGCAACAATGAAGAGCCGTATGAGGGAAATCCTCACGTACGGTTCCGTGGGGGGGAGCAGTCATGCTTGGCATGGTTCAAGCTGTTAAGGCACTGCCGGACGAAAGGGGCAGGAACAGTCGGCGAAGGCCTAAACGGGTATGATATGCTCTCTACCCAATCATCTCTGCACCTTGAGGTGAGATAGGGGGACAGGCACCCAATCCATTGCCGCTGTCATACTGTACAGCACCGTCCCCGGTTTATGAAAAAGCTGTGGTTTTTTTCCCTTCGCTGGGTCGCTTCTCCCCTGCTGCTGTGGATGTTTGTGTCGAGTTTCTTTTAAAAGTCTGGGGTCAGCCTGTTGCATGATGACATATCAGTGCGGAGGCTGATTTGTGTTGAGCGGTTCATGGCTCTGCTGGTGCGCATGGAACCGTCCCTCTTTGTTTTAAAAATATTATGCTATGATAAAAAAAATGAAGAACAAAGACTTTTTTTTGTCATCGTTTTTTATTATTTTTATGTGGCTGGTCTATATACTCACACAAACAATCGTTGTCATTTATAAAAACCCTGAGTCTTTAAATTATGCAATCGGATTTGCAGTTTATCGGATTATTATATATTCAACTGTAACAATAGTTTTGTTTTATTTATTTAAGAAATATTTCTACAACAAATCTCTAAATAAGAAGAGAATTTTGATTCTGGTTGCCGGATTACTCCTATTATCATTCGTTTTTGAAATATTAAGTAATTTCTACTATTTTTTTTATTATCAAAAAGTATTCTTCGACCTGGCGGGATTTGTTTTAAGAAGTGCTTTGAAAATTTTTACCCTGATCCCTTTTTTAGTCCTTTTCTTTGTTTTTAAATTGTTAAAAGAGCGGGATGAAGAAAAGTTCAAAGTCGAAGAGGCCAAGAATCTGGCACGGGAGGCCAAGCTGGAAATGTTATCCTACCAGCTAAATCCTCACTTTCTTTTTAATGCCCTGAATACTGTGATGGCCTTAATTGATTACAATAAGGAGGAAGCAAGGGAGATCATAACCGACCTGTCCGACTATTTAAGATACAGTCTGAATAATTCAAAAAAACGCGAAGTCACCCTTGAAGAAGAGTACAAATCCGTGCTGGATTACTTAAAAATTCAGAAAAAAAGGTTCAAGGATAAGATTGTAATTGAAACAGAACTGGATGAAAAAATCAGACACAGAAAGGTCCCAGTTTTTATTATCCATCCCCTGGTTGAAAATGCGGTAAAACATGGCACCCGGACCTGTAAGGGAACGCTGAAGATATTTATAAGTATTAAAATCGTTGATGATGATATTCTCGTTGAAGTAAAAAACAGCGGAAAAATGATTAAAAATCCTGAAAACAACGAAAATGGGACGGGAACCGGTCTATCCAATACCATAAAAAGGGTCTCTCTTTTATATGGAAAAGAGTATGGTGTAACGCTGAGTGAAAAAGATGGAATGATTACCTGCCGGATGAAATTAGGCACATTGTGAAAATTTTGAATATTCTGATTGTGGATGATGAATTCTTTGCCCGGAAGGAACTGGCCAACCGATTATATAATTACAATGAAAATTTTAGTGTTCATCAGGCCGATTCGGTGGATTCAGCTGTTGAAGTTTTAAAAAAAGAAAAAATAGATCTGATTTTTCTTGATATTCAGCTGATGGGAGAGACCGGATTTGATTTGCTGAAACGAATAAAAGTAAAGATGGATGTCATTTTTATAACGGCCTATGAAGAGTATGCACTGCGGGCATTTGAAGTGAATGCCGTTGACTATCTCCTTAAACCGGTCAGTATTAAAAGATTTAATATAGCCATGGAAAGAATTCTTAGCCGGAAAAAACCGGAGGTTTCCGGGGAATTGGCCTATAGTGATCAATTAATTGAAAAAAACTTTGACGGGCTGCGGGTGATCAAGTTAGCGCAGATTTCATATATATCCGCTGAAGGGGACTATACCCGAATCCGCTGTGAAGAAGAGAATGACATGTTAATATATCGAACCATGAAATGCTGGGAGAAGATGTTGCCGTCCAAATATTTCCGCAGGATTCACCGCTCAACGATTATTAATATGGAGTATGTGAAAAAATTTCATAAGACAAAGAACAGCAGATACCTGGTTGAGCTTTCTGGTGTTGACAATAATTTTCCCGTCAGTCGAACTTATTTATCCAATTTATAGATTTTTCCCAAAATTGTTCGTTCGTCGAAGCTATTTACCCTTTATCGAAAACATCCTCTATGTATCCTCTTAATCTGATATATCAAAGCTGAATGTACAAAATGATAAAAAATGGAGAATATTATGTTTAAAAAAATGATCTTGGTTTTAATCGGACTTTTATTTTGTCTGGTAACCCTACCGGTTCAGGCTTCCGAGCAGACGGACAAGCTGACATATGCGCTGGGTTTTTCCACTTATCTTTCACATACCGACAGGTTCGCCTCGGGTTTCGATATTTATACCGATCGTGAAGGGTATACGTATATTTCCGGAAATACCAGAGATAAGAATTTTCCGGCTACAAAAGGAGCCTATCAAAGGGAATTAAAAGGCGATGGTTTGGCTGATGTCTTTGTCGCAAAATTCAACCCGGAAGGGAAGCTTGAGTTTGCCACATTAATCGGCGGCACGAAAAGAGAACATCATACAGCGATAACAGTGGATGAAAAAGGATATATTTATGTGGCGGGGGGAACGGAATCAAGCGATTTTCCTGTCACCGAGGGTGCCTTTGATACCAGTTTCAATGGTGAAGGAGAATGGGCGGGTGATGTTTTTTTAACCAAATTAAACCCAACCGGGACTGAAATTATTTTTTCCACGTTTCTTGGGGGTGAAGTTGAAGAAACAATAAGCGGGGGAAGGATTAAGATTGATTCCAAAGGCAATATCATTCTCGCGGGGGTGACCCTGTCTCATGACTTTCCTTTAACCAAAGGTGTCATTGACAAAAAGAATACCAAGCATCATGGCTTCCTCTCTAAATTTAGTCCCAATGGTGAGAAACTTTTCTTTTCCCCATTAGACAATGTGTATTGTAAAATAGTAGAAGGAAAA
>CAZRYM010000085.1:3156-8537 GCA_964604305.1 uncultured Thermotogaceae bacterium
CTAATGACTTTCCTCTTACAAAAGGTGTAATTGACCCTAAAGATAAAAAGCACCATGGTTTTCTTTCTAAATGTAGTTCCGATGGTAAAAAGCTTTTATTTTCCACTTTCTTTGGCAGCAGCCCATTGGAAATGATTCTTGGGCTGGATGTTGATGACCAGGATAATATTTATATAACGGGCTGTACTCTTACCGCTGACTTACCGGTAACTGATAATGCTTTTCGAAAAGAACTCATTAAACCTAAAAATAGAGCCAGAATAGATCATTATATTGCCAAAATAGATGAATCAGGCAGCAAAATTTCGTATTTAAGCTATTTCGCAGCTGATGGATATATGAAATCAAGTTTGAAATGGACAAAACCGGACAGGTTGATCGTATGCGGCAGCACAACACAAGAAGGTTTCCCGGTTACTGATCATGCGATAAGCAAAAAAGGGAAAGGAAAGACAGATTGCTTCATATCGGTATTTAATTCTGAAACCATGACCTTGGAATATTCTACACTGTTTGGAGGAAGTGAAGCCGAACATGTGATGTCCGCATATTTTTTGAATAAAGATACGGTTGTTATTGGCGGAACAACAAGTTCCGCCGATTTTCCACTCACCGGGAACGCCTTGTATTCAGACTATCCGGTCTGCGAAAAGACCTTTAATTCCGGTTTTTTTGCACGCAAAAAATCTTTTGTTTCGGTAATAGATATCAAAAAAAGTAAACTCCTTTATTCCACCTACCTGGGATCATGCTTTCTCTTTAACATCCACCCGGATAAAAGTGGAAACATCAGTTTTGTCGCAGAATCAGGCCAGCGTGCGGAGGCTGGGATGACGGGTTTTCCTGTAACCAGAAATGCCATGATGGAGCCTCCCACTTATACGATGGTCGGGCGATTGGTTATAGCGGAACCGGTTGATGATGCCGTTCTGGAAAGTTATGTGGGTCAATATGAGCTGCGGGCAGGAGTGACGATTACTGTCAGCAAAGAAGGCAGGCAGATGAAAGCCCAGGTAACCGGTCAAGATCCATTTGAAATTTTTCCGGAATCTGAAAATGTTTTTTATATGAAAGTAGGAGAAGCTCAATTTACGTTTAACGTAAATAGCGATGGCAAAGTGGAAAGCATGACAATATCTCAAGGTGGCAGGGAAACCAAATGTCTTAAACTAGTAGATTAAGTAAAATATATAAAGGAAAGGGGAAGATTCTGACAATTTGGCAATTCGGGGATCGGGTCGAAGTATGCGACTACCCGGGCGCACTGTTCAGGGGGCTTTTCTTCATGACAGAAAAGCCTGGGATCAGGTTTTACAAGATTGCTTTTTATGATTCTCCATTCCTTTGACCGCCCGACTGATCGTGATATGGTGCGCGCCAATGTAATTTCAGCGATCTCCTTCATTGTACAGGGGATTCTATTCGTAAGGTCCTGGCCATAGAGCATGCAAGGCAAATCTCCTGAAATGATCAAAATGTCATAATGTAAGACCTGGCCGCATTCTTTCTTTAAAAAAACCTGGAATTTAGTTGCCATAATAAAACTTATGTACAATATACTTACTATAGTAAAGAAGTGGGTCGCACCTTTTGTGCACTATCCGGGAGGTTGTCATGGATGGTTCAAGCCGGCTGATTCAGGTTGAGTCACTGGAAGATATCATCAACTATCAGATCCACCGTATCGCCCGACTGTTGCGATACAAATTCAAATGGGATATGCGAATTGCCGGGCTGGATATGACCCAGCCGCAATATTTTATCCTTTTTAAGTTGTGGAAAAAGGACGGACAGTATCAGACTGAACTGGCCGACGATTTGTTTGGAGACAATTCCAATATCACCGGCATTCTCGATGTCATGGAAAAGAAAGGGTTCGTCACCCGTCGAGCCGATCCGGAGGATCGCCGCAAATTCCGTATTTTTCTGGCGGACAAGGGGCATCAGGTGCACGACCTGTATAAAACCCACACCCCCCAATCAAGAATTCTGGACTATAAGAACCTGGATGACAACGACCTGGATGAATTGAAGCGGATTTTGAAAACCATCGGGCACAATATCATCGATCAGCTTCAGTCGAAATAGATAAGTCTGGATGTAGGAGGAGGGATCCATGTTCAAGGGGAAAAAAGAGTGTAAAGGGAGAGGGCCGACAAAACAGACAAATCGATCCGCTATTATTCTGTTTCTGAGTTTTACACTGCTGGTAAGCGGTTTTTTCATGGTTCGTCAACTTCCGGGAGCCATCCCTGGCCCTGATTCATTAACCAGGGCCGAAGCCAGGTCCATTGCCCGGGAACTGGCAGGGGTTTTTGAAACAAAATATATCCAGCCCGCGGAGGGGACAAAAATCGCCGATTTAATCCGAGGGAATATGGCCAAGGGAGCATACGATGGATTGCTCAATTGCAAAGATCTGGCCGCTCGTTTGCACAGGGATGCCCAATCGGTAAACGGAGATCGGCATATTGCGGTGTACTACTCACCTGAACGTATTCAAAATCAGCGAAATCCGCAGTTGCAAAAAAAGCAAGCGCAAGAGGCCCGGCAGCGGGCCCGCATGAACAACCATGGATTCCGAGAGGCCCGCATTCTTCCCGGAAATATCGGTTATCTGAAAATGAACGGTTTTGACGGAACCCGGGCGGCTTTCGATACCGCAACCGCCGCCATGCAGTTTCTGGCCTCCAGTGATGCGGTCATCATCGATTTGCGCTGGAATCCCGGCGGAGACAGCCGCATGGTCCAGGTGATCAGCAGTTACTTTCTGGGGAGTGAACCGGAAATCCTGGATGTTTTTCATTTTCGGGAATCCAACCGGATCGAACAACTCTGGAGCCTTCCCTATGTGCCGGGCCGCACCCTTGAGGGGGTTGATGTCTACATATTAACCAGCGGATTCACGTTTTCAGCTGCGGAAGGACTGGCCTACGACCTGCAGGCATTGAAGCGGGCAACCATTGTGGGAGAAACCACCATGGGAGGAGGGCATTCCATTGATACCGTCATGATCAAAGACAAATTGCTGGTGAATGTTCCCCACGCCGTTTCCATCAATCCGGTTACACGGAAAAATTTTCAGGGGGTTGGTGTCATACCGGATGTAAAAACAGGCTGTGAAAATGCGCTGTATGCGGCCCATGCCCTTGCTCTTAAAAAGAGAATCGTCAAGGAAACGAATCAATCGGTCAAGTCAGCTCTCGAATGGGCGCTGGAAGGACTTTCCTCCATGGCGGTTCGTTTAACCACAGAGGAAAAACAAGCCTATGCCGGCATGTACGGCCCCTTTAAAATCGTTTTTGATCAAGGATATCTGTTCTTTCAATTTGGACCGGGGAAACTCCGCATGACTCCGATAAATGAATCCTATTTCCTGCTGGAAAATTACGACGATTTCAGAATTAAAATCAATGAATCCGAAGGGAACGTAACCGGTATCCAGCTTTGCCACAAAAACGGAGAAATGGAGGCGTACACCAGAAGGAAAGGGGAGGCCCCCCCTAACCAATAAAAGTGGATCCCAAAAGGGGTGAGGTTCAATATACATGTGTTCAATTCTTTTGTTTCTCTTGTTATAACCAAATAGTTTTACTGAACATATTATTCCAATTTTAACTTAATCTGATATAATGCCACTTTGAGGAATAAATCGGTATTCTTACATAATTAACTGGCATGTTGAATGGAAAAGCAAAACATTATCTGGAAACTGAAGGAGTTGGGCGGACTGGAAGGTCAAAAGGCGACTTTTACCCATACCTTTACACCTCATTTCCATGAAGAGTATGCCATAGGTATTTTTCTAAGTGGTTCACAGGAAAAGTCTTACAGAGGTTCAACGCATATCATACGTGAAGGCCAGATTTGCGTGATAAACCCCGGAGAGGTTCATTTCGCCAGTCCTGTGAATCAGGAAGGCTGGACGTACCGGATTTTATACGCCAATGCCTCTTTATTAAGAGAGATATCCACTCAAATTATGGGAAAGGAACAGGATTACCCTTTTTTCCCTAATCCCGTTATAGATGACAGGGAGCTGTTTGATGTCATATTCAATTTACATCTGATCCTTGAAAAACCGGAGGCTTCATTGCTTGAGAAAGAATCAACTTTTGTGGATGCGATGGAAAAGTTGATTTTAAAATACGCGGATATTCAAATTCAAAATCAGATTTTAAAACCATCGGGCAAACATATAAAAAAGGCAAAAAAATATCTTGATGAAAATTATGAAAAAGTAATTTCACTTGAGTTACTTTCGAAACTGACAAAATTAAGTCCTTATTATCTTCTGCGGTTATTTAAAAAGGAAGTGGGTTCCACCCCTCATATATATTTAACCCAGCGACGTATTCATAAAGCCAAGGAATTTTTAACCAGGGGCGATTCTCTTTCCGAGGTTGCGTATAAAACCGGTTTTGTGGATCAAAGTCATTTTACCAATAGATTTAAAGGTATTGTCGGAATGACGCCCGGCCAATACATAAATCAAAACATCTAACGATTAATTCTTCCATTTATTCCAGAGAGCAATAATCTGCAATACATCTCATTTTAAAATTTGTAATATCTGAATCTATGGAAAATTTTATAGATCATAAGGAGATAAAAAGATGAACACAAAACCAATGAGCATAATTGCGATCCTTTTTTTATTGATCGGAGGGCTTTGTGCTCAGACCATGCATGAGGCCATTCAGACGGGAGATTTACAAAGGGTAAAATCATTAATAAATGATAATAAATCATTGTTAAACACCAGGTATCAAATAGAAAAACCAATGCCGATTATCAGGATGACAGAAGCGGTTACGCCGCTGTTTGATGCCGTCCTTTACGGGCGTTATGAAATCATAAATTATTTTATTGAAAAAGGAGTTGATCTTAAGAAAAATAATGATGCCTTATTCCTGGCCCTTCTGCAGAAGGGCCATAAAATTAAAAACCTTCTGATAAAAAACGGCGCAAGATTCGTAAATGACACGGCACCTCATATGCGTTTAAATATATTAACAAAAGCAGTCTGGTTTTATCCGGATCTTAAATTAATAGAAGAGATAATAGATCTCGGTGGCGGGTTAGAACAGGACTAAAG
Source organism: uncultured Thermotogaceae bacterium (assembly GCA_964604305.1). Classification (GTDB taxonomy): domain Bacteria; phylum Thermotogota; class Thermotogae; order MWEM01; family MWEM01; genus JASUTC01. Next base: position 8,255 of record CAZRYM010000085.1, read on the forward strand.
AAAAGACGAAAATTATACACACACGCCACTAGGCATGGCCACCAGGCTTAAAGAGTATCCGATAGCAAAACTGCTTATAAAAAAAGGCGCTAAACTAAATTTATCCCGAAATAACGGGCAGATCGGGCTTCATGATGCCATATATTACTCCAGGCGCTCTGAAGATAAAATGAAGGGATACTCGTCTGAATTGCTGAACTTTTTATTGGAACATGGCGGTGATAAAAATCACCGGGATAATAATGGTAATCTGCCCGTAGAATACGCTGCAGTAGAGGGGGAA
>CAZRYM010000086.1:0-8511 GCA_964604305.1 uncultured Thermotogaceae bacterium
TTCTCATCATTTTCCCCCTTTAATAAAGTTATATATATAATATTTGACGTAAACACGTTCACAGAAATTTGGCTGACATGGTTCAAAGACAATCTATCTCAACCTTTAGTGTAACACAAAAACCAGCTAAAAATTTTTAATTCATTTTCTCTCATGGTAAAATAGATTATGCATTTTATGGGAGGGACCATCATTGGAACAATCATATGACCTAATGCAATACATCATCAAACACGATCCTAACGCTATAACTGTATTAGATAAAAACCTCAAATACATCTATGTCAGCGAACGCTTTTTACATGATTATAAACTTGAAGAAAAGGATATCATCGGAAAATACCACTATGAAGCCTTCCCGGATATACCTGAGAAATGGCGTGAAAGTCACCAACGTGCCCTTAACGGAGAAGTCACACGTTCAGAAGACGATTATTACATTAAATCGGATGGAAGTGTTGAATACACCCGCTGGGAATGCCGACCCTGGTATCTACCCGACAAAACGATCGGCGGAATTGTTTTGTATACGGAAGTGATTACAGAGAGAAAACAAGCTGAGAAAGATCTCCAAGAGAGTCGCGAAAGATACCGGCAGTTATTTGACAATTCTCCTGTGGTCATATGGGAAGAGGATCTTTCAGAGTTGAATGAATATTTAAAGATTCTTAAACAGGATCATAAGGATTTAGAAAGCTTTTTCAAAGAAAATCCTAATGAGATCATCAACTGCATGTCAAAAATAAAAATTGTGGATGTGAATGATTATTCCGTAGATTATTACGGAGCAAAATCAAAGGAAGATCTGATTGCTAACGTTGGCAAACTTTTCACTGAAAAGGCTATGAAGAACTTCATCCATGTATTAGTAGCTGTAGCAAACAAAAAAAGATTCTTTCGAATGGATCACGAGACAAACACTTTAGGTAAGGGGATTAGAAATGTTATTCTGGAAATTAGAATTCCTAAGGAATATCAGGATTCACTTTCCAGGGTATACCTCAGCACAACCGACATTACCAAACAGAAAAAAACCGAAGCGGCATTACGAGAGAGTGAGGCAAAATTCAGAACACTCTTTGAAGATCAATCCGCCATGCAACTACTTATTGATCCTGAAACCGGAAGAATCGTTGATGCCAATCGAGCAGCAGCTGAATTTTACGGTTGGTCAATCAACGAATTAAAACAAATGCCTGTCAGCCAATTAAGTGAAAGCTCAGCAGAACAAACGCAAAATGAATTAAATTTAATGGTCAAAGGAGAAATGGTTCGCTTTGAATTCAATAATCAAAAGGCAGACGGAACCACGGCAGTCGTTGAGGTGTTCAGTAGCACCGTTGTTATCGAAGGAAAGAAGCACTTACATAACATTATTCATGATATAACGGAAAAGAAGCGTGTGCAGAGGGAAATGGTTATCGCAAAAGAACAGGCTCTGGACGCCAGTAAAGCAAAAAGTGAATTTTTAGCCAACATGAGTCATGAATTACGAACCCCTCTGAATGCCATCATCGGATTCAGCGAGTTGCTTCGTGACACCAATTTGGATAAAACACAAAAAAACTATGCAGACATAATCATTAATTCAGGAGAATCTTTGTTAGCAATCATCAGTGATATCCTTGATTTTTCAAAAATAGAGGCAAATAAACTGGAATTGTATCCCGAAAAGGTGAATTTGATTGAGTTGATTGAAAATACCTTGAATGTTGTCAGAATCAAGGCCTATCAAAGGGGTAATCGATTATATGAAGAACTTTCAGATGAAGTACCAAAATATGTGACAGCAGATATGACCAGACTGAAACAGATACTTGTTAATCTACTGGGCAACGCTGTTAAATTCACTGAGAACGGTTCAATCACTCTAAAAGTCGAAAAATTATCTCTGGACAAAAAACACAGAATGGTAACCTTGCGCTTCTCAATTCAAGATACAGGCATCGGGATAAAAAAAGAAAACCGTGACAAGATCTTTGAAGCCTTCAATCAGGAGGACTATTCAATAACCAGAAAATTTGGAGGAACCGGGCTGGGACTAGCGATAACAAACCGATTGCTGCAAATGATGGATTCCTCACTTTCCCTCGAAAGCGAAGAAGGAAAAGGCAGTACGTTTTCGTTCAAAATCGAAGTCCCTTATGAACCGGAATCTTATTAAAGCGCACTTTAAAAATGAAAAAAACCCTCCTATCCGGAGGGTTAAAGGAGTGCAATCTATTTAAAGTGTTGTTCGTCGTTGTCTCTTTGCTTTGGATTAGATTCTGTTGATGATATCGTATACCTTGAGGCTGTTCAGTTCCATCATTCTATCAAAATTTCTTTGGACATTCGCGTTTCTTCTGATTTTCTCGATTCTGCTGATGTTCTTTTTCATGGATTTACACCTCCGGTTTTTTCTCTCATAATTTTGAAAGATTCAATGTTTTCCGTCTTTCACTCATCGTTCTTCGTATATAGTGTACAATCTCAACTCAAGTCAACGTCAATAGCCTTTAAAATTAACTTTTGGTAAAAAAAGAGCCATACCTCAAGTGCACTCGATTCTTATTATTTCTTAAAATGAATACATCATTTTCGATTCTCTTTTGTTGCGTGTTATAATCCTTTGGTTGATTTAATTTAACCCTTCCGAACTTCAGTTATAAGTACCCGGAAGGGAAACATGTTTGAGGCTGAAACACTCTAATTTGCCGGGAAAACAGGGGGGAAACCATCAGAATATTCTTGTTCGGATACTATGGGATGAACAATTTTGGCGATGAAATGCTATTCAGAAGCACGATAAAGCTTTTAAAAGAAGTGGGGGCAGCGGATCTGAATTTGCTCTATCCTAAAGCAGGCTCCAGGAAAATTGGCGGAATCATGATCAAACACATACCCAGAAACTCCCCGGCAAAGATCATCAGCGCTTTAAAGAATTCTGATATCATTATTGGTGGTGGCGGTAATATCTTCCAGGATGAAACCAGTAATAGAAGTTTTATTTATTACAAATGGCTTGTATCGACCGCCCTTTTTTTTAAAAAACCGGTATATCTTTTAGGACACGGGATAGGAAAGATCAATTCTAAAAAAAATTACACCCGTCTGAGAAAAATCTTAAGTAATGAACTGTGTATTGGTTATTTTCGTGATACGATTTCATACCGATATGCAAGGACTTGCAGTGAAAAACACAAAAGGGGAACCGATCTTGGATATTATTTTCTTCAGAACCGAATGGTATCAAAAAGCACATCCTCCAGGATAGGTGTCTTTCTTAAGCGTCCCTGGTTAAATCCGGAGGATTTTGTCGGGCCTCTTAAAGAAGAGGGAATCAAAGAAATTTATTTTTTTGTAGCGTTTCCCGAACAGGATCTTGATGCTGCGGAAAAATCCTCTCAGCGATTTGGTGAATATTTCGAAACGGCGGTCAGAGTTGGAGAAGTCAACGAGATTACCGATCAGGCATCCAGCTGTTCAATGATTATCTCGGAAAGGCTTCATGGTGCCATCATTGCATCACATTTTGGTATTCCTTTTTTATGTTCAGACACATTCAAAATGCGCTCTTACTTTTCGGATATGGAAGGATACAATGCCTTTTTTAAAGATAAATCCATTTCAGAGATTGCCTATGCTTTTTCAAAATTGAGAGAAATCAACTTTGAAGAGGCCAATTCAGAATTTATGAAAAGAAACAACGCTAGATTAAAGGCCATGAAAAAGTGGTTAAAAGTTCGGGTTAATGGAATTTGAGGTACAATTCCTTCGAGTTTCAAAGAAACTCCACGGTTTTGTTTTTATAACTGAGGTACAATTCCTTGGGTTTTTTTGAAACTCGACGGTAATTACTTATTTATGATTAAAATAGATTGAAGGGAGGAACAGAACAGAATGGCGGTATTGACTTTTCCCGGTGGAATACACCCTCCGGAAATGAAAGAGTTATCTAAAGACGCCTCTTTGGAAAGGTTGCCCTTACCAAAGACGGTGTATTGTTTTGTCCATCAGAATCTTGGAGCTCCACCAAAGATAGTATGCGAACCGGGTGACATGGTAAAAACAGGCCAGATCATTGCCGAGCCCTCCGGAAAGGTCTCGGTTCCTCTGCATTCCCCTGTAACAGGGGAGGTAAAAGAGATTGTCAAGATGATGCATCCGGCACAGAAAAAGAAACTGGACGTCATCGTAATTGAGCGTACCGGTGAGGATGATTGGCAATTAATGGACCCCATTGATTTTACAACAGCAGGCCGTGAAGACCTTTACCAAAGAATCCTGGATGCGGGTATTGTCGGCCTCGGTGGGGCTGCGTTTCCCACTCATGTCAAATATACTTCGACACTCGTAAAACCTGCTGACCTCGTAATCATAAACGGTGCAGAATGCGAGCCGTATCTGACCATCGATCATCGGTTTATGGTTGAAAAAGGAGAAGACCTGCTGAATGGCCTGCGAATTCTCATGAAGATAGCGGGATCTAAAAAGGGCATCATCGGCATTGAAACAAACAAGCCCGATGCCATTGAAAACATGCGTGAAATGGCCTCACACGATGACAATATCGATGTGGTCGGGGTCAAGACAAAATATCCTCAGGGTGCAGAAAAGCAGTTGATTTATACCACAACAAGACGAAAGGTTCCAGTGGGTGGACTGCCCATCGATATCGGCGTGGTCATGAACAACGTGGGAACTGCTGTGGCAACGGCTGAAGCTGTTGCAAAAGGAATCCCCTTGATTGAACGCGGTGTAACGGTGACCGGTGAAGGCATTAGCAATCCAAAAAACCTGGTTGTTCGAATTGGTACACCTGTATCTGAACTGATTCATTACTGTGGAGGCTATCTGGGAGAACCTGAAAAGGTCATCGCGGGAGGGCCCATGACCGGCCCTGCATTAACGACAACTGAAACGCCTGTCATGAAGGCTACATCGGGCATACTGGTGCTACCTAAACCGGATAAACAGCCCAGGCCGGCAAAGCCGTGCATTAATTGCAATCAATGTGTTGAAGTTTGCCCCATGGCATTGGAGCCGAATTTCCTGGTGAAACTTTGTGAGGCTAAAAGATACGACGATGCCGTGGACATGAATCTTCTTTCATGTATAGAATGCGGGGCTTGTGCCTACATATGCCCAGCACGAATCGATCATATCAAGACGTTCCAATTGACAAAAAGGGTTTATAAAGCCTTGAAGGGAGGGAAATGATATGGCACGAATTTTTCCTTCTGCATCCGCTCCTCATATAAGGACCTCCGATTCAGTCAGTAAGATCATGATGGATGTCATCATCGCCCTCATACCGGCTGTGATTGTATCGGTAATCGTATTCGGTTGGTCTGCGTTGGTTCTCTGCCTGATGGGTATGGTCATCGCAGAGGCTATGGAAATATTTATCATGAAAGTGTTACGCAAGAAAAAAGACTTCACACCGGATGGCAGTGCTGCTGTTACCGGTTTGCTTCTTGCCATGAACATACCGGCAGGTTTTCCCTGGTATCTTTTTATCATTGGTGTTCTGATAGCCATTGGACTGGGAAAACACGTATACGGTGGTTTGGGATCCAACCCCTTTAATCCGGCTCTGGTAGGCCGAGTATTCCTGGTTATCTCATTTCCAACGGCAATGGGTACATATATGAAGCCGGGTATTTGGAAATCCGTGGATTCAGCTATATTAACCGGGGCAACTCCCATGGGACTTTTAAAAGAAAATGGGGTCCAAGTAGCATTGGAAAATCATTCCTACATGGATATGTTCCTGGGAAACATTGGTGGAGCACTTGGAGAAGTCAGCGCACTTGCCCTGATTATCGGCTTCATCTACCTCCTTATTCGAAAGCACGTCTCCTGGCATATTCCCGTTGCCTACATCGGAACGGTGTTGATTATCTCTTCTCTCTTTTACCTCATCAGCCCGGAGCAATACGGCACCCCCCTGTACCACCTGTTGGGTGGCGGATTAATGCTGGGGGCCCTTTTCATGGCAACGGATATGGTGACAAGTCCTTCAACGGTGAAAGGATCACTGATTTTCGGTATGGGATGCGGGATCATTACCATGCTGATTCGCTACGCCGGGGCATTACCGGAAGGGGTTGCATTTTCTATCCTCATTATGAATGCTGTAAAACCATTAATCGACAAATATACCAGAAGAAGACCCTTTGGCGCTCTAAAGAAGGGGGCGAGATGATATGGGTAATTATTTAAAAATTGGTTTGACCCTGATGGCCTTTGCCATCGTCGTTGCCATATTGCTTGCTGCGGTATATACCATAACAGAAGAACCTATTGCAATGGCAGAATTAAACGTAAAACTGGAATCCATTAAAACCGTTCTGACAGATCCTGTCAGCGGGGAGCTCTTAATTGATGAAAAGGACATTCCAGAGTCTCAAGAGAAATTGAATGATAAAATATGGAAAGAAAATGATGGTGAAACGCTTTATGAGAGCAAAACATACAACGGTTATTGCTCTTCACCGGCTTATGAATTTTCGCTTAAAGATGGGAGAACCGCTTACATCATCAACGGTGCTGCCGTTGGATATGGAGGCTATGTTACCATCATGTGTTCCTTTGTCAAGGATACCGATTCTTTAGAGATGTTAAGGCTTGAAGTCCTGGATTATTCTCAGGAAACACCCGGACTGGGAGCCAAAATAGCTGAAGAGCCTGTGAAAGAAAGGTTCTTCAATATTCCTGAGCAAGGACTTGTAAAAGGCGTCAAAGTGGACAAAGATGCCGGTAAGACTCCAGCGAAAACAGAAGAACAAGAAAAAACTTATAAAAAAGAAGGGATCATCAGCGTCAGCGATCTCATGACAGGGGCAACCATCACCCCAAGGGGTGTTGCAAATGCCATTAATACTATGAACGAATACCTTGAACAAACACTTGGGGGTGATGAATAATGGCGAAAAGACAATCTGAAATAACCAACGGCATGTTCTCAAACAACCCCATTTTCGTACAAGCCCTTGGAATGTGTCCCACTTTGGCCACAACCACAAGTGCAACCAACGGTTTAGGTATGGGAATGGCAACCTTAGCCGTTCTCATCATGTCAAACATCGTTATATCACTGATCAGAAAACTGGTTCCGGAGAAAATCAGAATACCCGTTTATATCATCATCATAGCGGGATTTGTGACTATGATCGATCTGTTGATGCACGGCTTCCTTTACGACTTGTGGAAGACACTGGGCCTTTTTATCCCTCTTATCGTTGTCAACTGTCTTATTCTGGGACGTGCAGAGGCTTACGCCAGTCAAAACTCTGTCTTTAAGTCCATACTGGATGCACTGGGAATGGGACTGGGCTTTGCAGGAGGACTCATTCTGTTGGGTTCCGTCAGAGAAATTTTGGGAGCGGGAACCTGGTTTGGATTAACCCTTTGGGGAGATGCTTTCAACGTGTTCATCATGATCCTTCCACCGGGAGCCTTTATCACTCTGGGCCTGCTTGCAGCCATGTTCAACTGGATGGGCATTTCACGGGAAGAGAAAAAGAAGAAGAAAGCAAAAGCGGCAAAGAAGGCAGGTGAGACCGCATGAATGTATTTCTGATTTTCATGTCTGCAATACTGGTTAATAACTTCGTTCTGCAAAGATTTTTGGGTATATGCCCTTTTTTGGGAGTCTCGAAAAAAATCGACACGGCAGTGGGGATGTCTTTGGCAGTCATCTTCGTCATGGTCCTTGCCAGTGTCATCACCTGGCTTTTAAACGGTGTGTTGGTATTAATGGGACTGGGATTCTTAAAGACCATTGTATTCATTTTGGTTATTGCCTCCCTCGTACAGTTTGTTGAAATCTTTTTAAAAAAGGTATCTCCCGGCTTATATGAAGCCCTTGGCATCTTTTTGCCGTTGATTACAACGAACTGCGCCATTCTGGGGCTGGCATTACTTAATATACAAAACAATTACGGCCTGCTTGAAACGATATTCAACGCTTTGGGTGCCGGATTTGGATTTGGGTTAGCTCTGATACTGTTCGCCGGCATCCGGGAACAGATGGAATTTGCAGATATTCCCAAACCCTTTAAAGGCCTTGCCGGAACCCTTATTACAGCAGGGATATTATCCATGGCATTTGTTGGATTCAGCGGCATGATAAAACTTTAAGGCGGTGATTGAATGATTTTTATCAATAGCATCTTATTACTAGGCGCATTAGGACTGGTCTTCGGCACATTTCTCGCCTTTGCGGCAAAAAAATTTGAAGTCAAAGAAGACCCCAGACTGACCAAAATCATGGAGGCCTTGCCGGGTGTCAATTGTGGAGCTTGTGGATATCCCGGATGCGAAGCCTTTGCAAAGGCTATCATCAAAGGGGAAGCTCCGAAAGACGGCTGTCTCCCGGGAAAACGCCAGGGAGTTCCCGAGAAGATAAAAGAAATCATGAGTGAATAAGCTTAAAAGGACGCCTTAAAGGGCGTCCTTTTTTTTGTCTCTATATGTATTTGAAATATATGTATAAATTATGTATAATAAAACGAACCGTTCTAT
>CAZRYM010000087.1:0-8475 GCA_964604305.1 uncultured Thermotogaceae bacterium
CATAGGGCTTTTCAATTTCCTTTGCGATGACCCTGGCAACCGCCTTCATGTTCAAAGCATGAACAAGACTGTTTCTTTTCAAATCTGCAAAACCAGATATCCTTGATAATTCATGAAACTCATCAATGGATATGGGATCTGTTATATAAGCCTTTTTGTTTGCTTTGCTGGCAAAATCATGTGCTATTACTGCTGCAAGATTGGATGGATGATCCATATGACTTTTATTTTTCAGAAAATCCACCATCACATCATTAACCGTATACGTTCCACTCTCAAGAGGAGGTAATATTCCTCCTCTTGCCGCAAAGGCATCAAACTCTTCAATGGATTCACCACGTTCTTCTATAAATTTTAAAATATCTCTTTTTCGAATCTCCAGTTGTTCCATTGAGTTGTTCATGTGATCAAATTGAGAAGCATCATGAATGACGGTCTCACTATCTTGCATCACATTATCATGAAATATACCGATTTTTGTGGAAGTAGAACCTGGATTGATGGACAAAATCTTAAACATTAATTACCAACCCTTCATTTCTTTATATTCGTTTATGGTTTTAACCAGTCTCTTTGTCCCTTCAATAATTTCATCATGTGAAGGTAAGCAGAAGGAAATTCTCATACAGTTTTTAACCTCTTCACGTGATTCTTCATTGACGGAGAACGCTTCTCCGGGGATATAAATTATCTTGTTCTTTTTAGCGATTTCAAGCATTTCACCTGTATCGTATTGCTTAGGCAAACACGCCCAGGTAAAAAGGCCACCATGGGGATAAGTCCAGTTTATACCATCAATCTGAGTGAGTATTTCGTCAAAAGCCTTCATCATGGTATCTCTTTTTGATGCATACAATTCAAGTGTTGGTTTCATACCAACAATAGGATCGTATTTTTCCAAATACCTGGCTGTAAGTCTTTGAGTCAAACTGGATGAGCAAAGATCTGCAGCCTGTTTTCCCATAACCAGTCGTCTAACCATGAGCGGGTCTCCAATCGTAAAGCCCATTCTCAATCCTGGGGACAGCACTTTACTGAATGTATTCAATAAAAGAACTGGATTCACTTTATACTTTTCATTATCCTGAGCCAGTCTGTAGATTGTTGGTATCTTTTCACCTTCAAATCTCAAAGCACCGTAGGGGTCATCTTCGATGATGATCAGGTCTTTTGAGTAAGCATATTCCAGGAGCTGTTTTCTCTTTTCCAAAGAAAGAGAAATACCTGTGGGATTATCAAAATTACTGACAATGTAGATGAATTTCAAACGCTGCAGTTCATCATCAGTCAGGGCATCTATTTTTTTCTGCAGCAGGTTCATATCGGGTCCGTCATCTTCCATTGGAACCGTGATGAATTTCGGGTCTCTTACCTTAAAAGCACTTGCAGCGCCAAGATAAACAGGGGAACAAATGGCACAAATACTGTCTTTATCCAAAAAAGTTCGCCCAATGAGATCCAGTGCCTGTTGACTGCCGGTGGTGATGATTACATTCTCACAAGTTAAACCAGTAATGCCATCATGTTTTTCAAGTAATTTGATGTATTCGTTCTTTAATATTTCATCTCCCTCAGTTGTTCCGTATTGAAGAGAAACATGATGTTCGTCTTCGATGACTTCCTTTGCAATTTGGGCCATTTCATGTCTCGGGAAAGTATCCGGATCGGGTACGCCACCACCAAATGAGATCATTCCGGGTATCGAGGTAGATTTCAATAATTCCCTAATAATACTTGCCTTTGTATTTTTTGCAATCCAAGAAAGCTTTGCATTGATATATTGTTCTCGCATTGACATAACAAGCACCTCCTGTATGCTTTTTATTATCTTCATTATAATTCTAACAGAATATTTCCTGTTATAGGCAATATTTTAAAAATATTCAACATTGATTCTTATATGTTAGTTATAAAATATCATAGTAAGGCAATTAGAAGTGAAAGGATTTGCACACAAACAAATACAAATGCAATATTATTCATAATCATATTTCACACATCTTTGTTCAATTATAAGGAAAACGATTACCAATGGAGCTGTTTTTATTGAATACCGATATTATTTCTTCAAATAAAATTCCCAAGTCTTGGCATTACCCCAATCATCTTCAATCACAATCTTAGCTCTGATGGTACCGGAAAGTGTGATGTCATTCAACCGGTTCAGGACAATAACGCCTTCCCTTTTGTCTGAATACAATTTATACCAGTAATAACTGCTTGTAGAACCCTCTCCAAACACTTTTTCGCCTTGTTCGTGAAAATCAGCTGGAATGGTCTCGAACAAAAGCTGATAAACTTCTTCATCGTTTAAAAAGAGCTGGACTCTATGGACACCATATCTGCTACGTCTGTTGTTATCCATCAGTCTGGCGTTAATTTCTATCTGGGGAATGGCGTTGGTATAATAATAAGAACCACCATTACTGATATTCTGCTCTTTCCCGTCTATTCTCACTTTGGCAAAATCCAAAAAAGCATCCGGCCGATTTAAATGTTCTTTCAAATAAACCAGAGGATCAATATAAATATTTTGGGCAACATCCAAAAATTCCACATGACAGTATGGGGCGATGGCTGTACCTGTTTGACCGGAATAACCAATCACATCTCCTTTTCTTACTGTATACTCATTGGAATTAAATTCAATGACAGTATGACTCTCCTCACCAAATTCCACCATCACGGATTGTAAGATTGAATTATATTCTGGTGAAAAAGTATTTAAATGACCATACATTGTTGCAAGTCCGTCCGGGTGTTTAAGATAGATAATATTTCCATAAATCGGATCGTTAATCACTAATTTCCAGAGGATGCCATCGTTCATGGCATAAATTTTTGTGTTTTCGATACTGTTTGTTGACAAGGCTAATCCAATGTTGAATCGCTTAACATAAGTATCTGCGTTGATTCGGCATTCACCGAAAGTTCCGGTTATTCTTTTGGTTGTGTACGTTGGCAGTCCATAATTATTAGCCCATATAACCGAAACTATTAGTAAAGTTATAATAATTGTTATTAGTAATTCTCTTTTTTTCGACATTTAATCACCATCCCATAAATTCCCTTCCTTAATATTTTAACATATGTCACCACTGTAGAAACCTTCCTCAAAGAATAGTCTATCGAACCATATTTTTCCAAATATAGCTTGATTATTTTGAACTTCCTTTAGAAAATAATATGTTCTTTTTGTTTCAGTATCGAAACAAATTTTATAAAAAGATATGGTAAAATAAAGATTATACCCCATTTAATAAGGAGGAATATTATGAAAAAAGCACTATTGTTTAGTTTGGTTTTCGTATTTTTAGTTGTTCTGAGTTTTGGAGCAGATGATGTTGTTGTAGCGATGAATGGAGACGCAGCAACACTGTATCCTGCAGACATGACAGATAATTACTCGGAAGAGATTAGCAGACACATCTATGAAGGTTTGGTGGAATTTGATCAGGAACTGAATGTTGTACCAGCCTTAGCAAAAGATTGGGATATTTCTCCCGATGGGATGAAGTATTTCTTCTATTTGGAAGAAGGGGTCACATTCCATGATGGCACACCATTTAACGCTGATGCCGTAAAACTGCATTTTGACAAACTCCTTGAAGGGGGGTTGAGGCGTTCTTCCCTTTACGTTCCGTTTATCGAAAGTGTACAAATCATCGATGATTACACGGTATTGTTTAGAATGAAAAACCCATTTGGACCATTGCTGAATCATCTGGCACATGGCGCCGGCCTTATTGTTTCTCCTGAAGTCCTTAAGAAATACGATAAAGCCGAGATATCCAATCACCCTGTTGGAACCGGCCCTTATACCTTTGTAGAATGGGCAAAAGGCGATCATGTGAAAGTAGTGGCAAACAAGGATTACTGGAAAGGAACTCCCGGACTTGACAGTATCAACTTCAAGATTGTTCCGGAAGCAAATACACGTGTATTGATGCTTGAATCAGGCGATTCTCAGGTTTCAAACATGATTGAACCCATTGATGTGGCAAGACTTCAAGCTCATAACAAAGTTGATGTTGTGATCGTTCCCAGTTTGACCGTTCGCTACGTGGGTTTTAACATGACCAAACCCCCATTTGACAACAAATTGGTTCGTCAAGCCGCCAATTACGCCATTGACAAAAAAGCCATTGCACAAGCTCTCTTTAGAGGCTATGCTCAACCGGCTAAATCTGTCATCGCACCAAATGTTAATGGCTACTTTGAAACAGAAGGCTATCCCTACAATCCAACAAAGGCAAAGGAACTCTTGTCAGAAGCCGGTTATCCAAACGGATTTGATACAATACTCTTTGCAGCCCCTCATTATCAACAAATCGCTGTTATCGTTCAAAGCCAATTAAAGGCGATTGGGATTAACGCAGAAATCCAAGTTTACGAATGGGCCTCTTACATGGATTTACTTTATTCCAAACCACCTGATGAATCTAAACACACCATGTACGTCATCGGTTGGAGTCCGTCTACCGGGGATGCTGATTGGGTAGTCAGACCGTTGTTTGATTCAGCTAACTGGGCTCCTGATGGAGACAATCATGTAGGAATGAACAATCCTGAAGTAGACCGATTGCTAAAATTGGAGATGACCACCTTTGATGCAGAAAAGAGAGCAGAGTACTTGGCAGAACTTCAGCAACTACTTGTAGACGAAGCCCCCTGGATCTTCCTTTATGTCCAGGATCAGATGGTTGGTGTTTCCAATCAATTAAAAGATGTGATGGTCCTTCCTCTTGGCGTTACTGTTTTAAAGTACGCTTACATGGAATAGCATTATCATTTGAAATAATCGTTAAAGAGAGGGGAGAACGCCCCTCTCTTTTTCGTATGATCCCCAGGAAATGAGGTGAAAAACTTGAACAATTACTTTATCAAGCGATTGATCTTAATCATACCTATTTTAATTGGCGTTTCCTTACTTAGCTTTTTTATCATCCATCTGATCCCCGGTGATCCTGCAAGAGTTATAGCCGGACAGGGAGCTACTTCTGATGATATTGCCCTCATCAGAGAGGAGTTCGGACTGGATAAACCATTAACCGAACAATATTTTGCCTTTGTTGTGGGAATATTTTCCGGAAAACTGAAATCTATCAGTTCTCAACAACCCGTTATTGACGAAATCAAACCAAGATTTTGGAATACCGTTCAGCTTGCAACCTTTGGTATCATCGTGGCATCTGTTGTTGGAATCTTGTTGGGTATCATTGCGGCAACTCATAAAAACACCTTCATTGATAATTTATCCATGGGCTTTTCATTAATTGGTGTTTCCATGCCCATTTTTTGGCTGGGGTTGTTGTTAATCATACTGTTCTCAGTTGTACTTAATTGGCTACCAGCAGGCGGAAAGGATTCTTTTATCAGTTTTATATTGCCCGGTATTACCCTGAGTTTACCCACTGCCGCCATTATCGCCAGGATGACGAGAGCCAGCATGTTGGAAATAGTGAACCAGGATTTTATTAAAACAGCCATTTCAAATGGTATCCCTCAAAAAACGGTTATCTATAAATATGCTTTGAAGAATGCTTTGATTCCTGTAGTAACCGTGGTGGGACTTCAATTTGGATACATGCTTGGAGGAGCCGTTTTAACAGAAAGTGTCTTTGGATGGCCGGGATTAGGTCGTCTTGTGGTTCAATCGATTTTCACCAGGGATTACCCTCTCGTTCAATCAGGGATTCTCTTGATTGCTATGTCTTTCGTTTTCGTCAACTTAGCGGTAGATTTATTGTATGCGGCAATCGATCCCAGACTTCGCAGGAAAAAGTAGAGGTGAGGTGTGTATGAAATACAACAATTCAATGGCTATTTATTGGAGAAGGATATCCAAGAATAGAATGGCTGCAATAGGTGCTTTTATCGTCCTATTTGTTGTGGTCATTGCTCTATTAGCCCCTGTTATTTCTCCTTATGAACCAGACACCCAAGATCTTTATTCCAGTTTGACCGGTCCCAGTAAAGAACATTGGTTTGGCACTGACATCTATGGTCGAGATATCCTAAGCAGGGTCATTTGGGGTGCAAGAATTTCTCTTAGTATTTCTTCTCTCGCAGTTTTTCTATCAATCCTTATAGGGGTTTTTCTGGGGGCAATTGCAGCTTATTTCGGAGGAATACTAGATGAAATCATCATGCGTTTCTTCGATATTCTGCTTTCATTTCCCGACATTCTCCTGGCTATTGCCATCATTGCTATTCTTGGACCTGGTAGAAGTAATCTTATAACAGCGATCACCATCTATTCAATTCCTCAATTTGCAAGAATTGCAAGAAGTACCGTTGTCAGTGAAAAGACCAAAGAATATGTGGATGCGGCCAGATTATCCGGAGAAAGTGAAATGAATATCCTTTTCCGATATGTCCTTCCAAACAGTTTGTCACCTATCATCGTTCAGGGAACATTGAGAATAGCTTATGCCATATTGATCATTTCGGGTCTTGGTTTTTTAGGTTTGGGCATCCAACCCCCAACACCGGAATGGGGAACCGACTTAAGCATCGCAAGAACTTATTTGAGAGCAGCTCCACATACCGGTATCTTCCCCGGAATAGCCATTTTCATCACCGTCATGGGATTCAACTTCTTTGGTGATGGTCTCAATGAAATTCTCAACCCCAGAATGAAGGACCGGTGATTTGATGGAACGATTATTGGAAGTAAAAGATTTGAAAATACAATTTGACACTGAAGAAGGAACCGTATACGCTTTGGAAAATGTTTCTTTTCATTTAAACAAAGGAGAAATTCTTGGCATCATAGGAGAAACCGGCTCGGGAAAGTCAGTGACCGCTTCCGCTATTAACCGAATATTGCCAGTACCCCCTGCAAGAATCGTTAACGGGCAAATCATCTTTCAGGGAAAAGACGTCCTTCAATACAAACGGGAAGAAATGAATAAAATTAGGGGAAAGAAGATCTCAATGATCTTTCAAGAACCTATGACGGCTCTAAACCCGGTATTTAAAATAAAAGAGCAGATGAGTGACGTCATCATGCATCATCAAAAAATCAACCGAAAAAAGGCGGTGAAGCAGGCAACACAAATGCTGGAACAAGTGCGAATCCCCGATCCGGAAATGGTCCTGGACAAATATCCACATGAACTTTCGGGTGGCATGCGACAACGTGTAATGATTGCAACCGCGCTTTCCTGTGAAGCTGATTTACTGATTGCAGACGAACCCACAACCGCCCTGGATGTGACTACTCAGGATCAGATATTGGCCCTTATTCAAGACATGAGAAAAAACCTGGATATCAGTGTTATTCTCATTACTCATGATTTTGGTGTTGTTGCTGAAATTTGTGACAAAGTTGCCGTGATGTATGGTGGTACCGTTGTCGAGTTTACAGATATTTACACCCTGACAAAAAAACCTTATCATCCTTATTCCAACGGATTGTTGAAGGCCATTCCTCCTGTGGATAAAACCATAGAAAAACTCAATACCATACCCGGGAGTGTACCCAATTTGTTGAAACCGCCATCAGGATGCAGATTCCATCCAAGGTGCGAAAATGCCCTTGAAAAATGTAAGATAGAACCACCGCCATTGACAGAAATAGAGAAAAATCACTTTATAGCCTGTTACAATCCAATCAAAGGCGGTGAAGATAATGAATAATCCAATTTTAAAAACACAAGATGTGAGAAAAGAATTTCAAGTCAGGGTAGGATTTTTACAAAAAGAAAGAAAAATCACCGCAGTTGACAATGTCAATTTGGATATTCTACAAAGCGAAACGGTTGGTTTGGTGGGGGAATCCGGATGTGGCAAAACCACATTGGGTAGAATCCTTGCGGGATTATTGCCTCCCACTTCCGGAAGATTTTTTTACAAAGGTAATGAAATAACAGAAATCAGAAAGAAGAAAAACAAACAAATTAGAAGAGAAATACAAATGGTTTTTCAAGATCCTTTTTCTTCCTTAAATCCAAGAATGACTGTGAGTGATATCCTTTCACGACCGTTAAAAGTTTTCAAAATAGGCAAAAACGCCAAAGAGAGAACAGACCTTGTACTGGAAAAACTTGAATCTGTAGGCATGAAAAGGGAACATATGTCTCGATACCCTCATGAATTTTCCGGAGGGCAAAGACAAAGAATTGCAGTAGCACGATCACTCATCGTCAATCCAGCTTTCATCATTTTAGACGAGCCAACCTCAGCTTTGGATGTATCGGTACAATCACAAATTCTCAACCTGTTGGTGGATATTAAAACCAATTTTCAACTCACCATGCTCTTGATCACGCATGATTTGAGTGTTGCAAGATTCCAATGTGACCGTATTGCGGTTATGTATATGGGAAGAATCGTGGAAATTTCAGACAAGGAAGCCTTATTTACTTCACCCGCTCATCCATACACAAGGATACTCCTTAAATCCATCCCAAGAACTGATCCTAAGCAAAGAAGGGAGAAAGCGGTATCCACCGGTGAAGTTCCCAGTCT
>CAZRYM010000088.1:0-8328 GCA_964604305.1 uncultured Thermotogaceae bacterium
AAAAGATCATCGCTTGAATGATTTTTGATATCTCGGGTGTCATATCCGAAAAAATTGACGACGCTGAGGCGGCAGACTCCAAAAAGGCAAATAAGAAGGCTGATGGAATAATCCAAAGGGGGTTATTTTTTGCAATTAAAGCCACGGCTATTCCGGTCCAACCATAGCCAAAGGAAAATCCCCTTATCATTTTGCCGTGAACGCCTAAAATCTCTATAACCCCTGCTATACCTGCCATGGCACCGCTTAAAAAAAAGGTCTTGTGTATAACACTTGATCCTTTTAACCCTATATATTCCGAAAATTTTGTGTTTTGCCCGTAAATTTTCATTTTCAATCCAAAGACACTCTTTCTGAGAATCAGGTAAAAGATGATTAGAAACACAATCCCCCAAAAAATCCCTGTATTCAAGTTAGAAGGTGACAATATCTTTGAAAAAAGAAGATTTTCATTAATGGTTTTTGTGGTAATCAATCCCGCTTGAATGTCCAGTAAGGGACCTTCCAAGAAATAATCCGTTACATGGAGTAAGCTGTAGCCAATCAGCAGGGAAGAAATCAATTCATTGACACCGTATTTGCTTTTTAAAAACGCAGAAATGAAGGCAAAAAAGCCTCCTGTTAGAGCGGATACAATAACGATAATCGGTATGGCTAAAAGGGGGTGTAACCCACCGATATTCAAAGCCACCCAAGTACCCATCACTGCGGAAAAATAGCATTGCCCTTCAATCCCCAGGTTAAATTCGTTGGTTTGAAAAGAAATCGATGCTGCCAATCCCGTGAAGATAAAAGGGATCATCAGGGTGAGTAAATTGCCGAAAAAATAGCGATTGGAAAAGGGTACGGTTAGGAAAGATCGAATGCTTTCAATTGGAGTGGAACTGGTTAGAAAAACAACGACAAACCCGGCTGTAAAGGAAATGGCAATGATGGCAATCCGTTGAAAAATCAGCTCTCTACGCCTCATATTTGTTACCCTTTCTGACAAATTGTTCATCATGTTTTTCAAAAAAACCCGCCAGGTGTTCGTTGATGATTTGCTTATCATAAACGCCTTTTTTAGTATAATGAACAAATCTACCTTCGTACATAACGTAGATCTCATCGCAGACTTCCATCAACTCATCTACATTTGAAGAAGCCATTAATATGGCTGCCCCTGCATGTTTCAAATCATTTAGAATCCTGTATGTAAAACTGATAGCTGCGGAATCCAGCCCTCGTGTCGGCTCGTGGATAAGCAGTAAATCGGGCGTTGTATGCGTTTCTCTTGCAATAACAGCCTTTTGAATATTACCTCCAGAAAGAAGTCCAATTGGAATCTTCACTGACAAGGTATCAATATCATAATTGATCACCAGTTCTTTAGCCATTTGCTCCACATAACTATCATCAATCATCTTCCATTTGGAGAAGGGTGACTTTTCTAATCGATTGGCAGTTAAATTGTACATCAACGGAATAGTTAAAGCAGATCCATGATACAAACGATCCTCTGGGATATAGGCAATTCCTGCTTCTCTTTTTTCAACAACACTCCAATGGCGAATATCTTTGCCGTGATAAAAAACGGTTCCGGTATAATTCATATTTACTGAAAAAATGGTTTCAAACAATTGGAGTTGCCCATTACCTGCAAATCCCGCAATGCCTGTGATATGACCGGAACACAATTCAAAATTAATGCCACTCAACATTTGTCCCTCTGAAGAAACCAAAGTTAAGTCATTGACCTGAAGCACTTGTTGTTTAATGCCTGTAAACTCCGATCCAAAAAAATGCTGATAATCTCCCCCTAACATTTCTTTGAGAATCATTTCTTTATCATAAAAATCTTTCTCTTGAAAAAAACTGTTTCGTCCCTTCCGAAAGACAGTGATATCATCACACAGCTGAATGACTTCGTTGAGATTATGACTGATAAAAACGATGGCCTTACCCTGTTCTTTCAATTGTTGGAGGACACTGAACAATTTCTCTTTCTCAAATTCGCTCAACACAGCCGTTGGTTCATCCATGATCAGTACATCCACGTCCAAAAACAAAATCCTGGTGATTTCAACCAGTTGTTTTTCCCCAACGGAAAGAGTGTGAACCTTCGCATGAGAATCGATCTTAAAACCGTAATAATCCAAAAGATTGGCTATTTTTTTTAATGCGGCTCTTTTGCGGATTGGTTTGTACCCCTGCTCTGAAACTGAAAGCAGTATATTTTCCAAAACACTGAGTTCTTCAACAAGCCTGAAATGCTGGTAAACCATCCCTATTCCTATTTTTAAGGCATCAGCAGGGGAATGAAAGACAACACGCTGGCCATTAATCAGGATGCTTCCGCTGTCGGGGTGATGCACCCCGCACAGGATTTTCATTAAAGTGGACTTTCCTGCAGCATTTTCTCCCAACAAGCCGTGTATGGACCCGCTTTTTATTACGAAATCAGCCCCTTGAAGGGCTTTAGCATCATTTACCTGAAATTGTTTGTAAATATTCTTAAGTTCAATAACCATTTCATTCGTTTTTACAATGGTGATATCTCTCCATTCTTTAACCCTTCAAATACCCGGAACATTTTCTCCCTGATCTCTGAAGGCACTTGTTCAAGGTAATGGGGATCATCAAAAGTAAAGTCGATCACTCCTTTATCGATTCCCCATCTCTGAGTGGATCCAAAATCCAATTCACCTTTATAGGCCATTGTCAGTATTTTTTCAATGGCAACATCGGCTTTTTTTAACGTACAAGCCAGGATAACTTCCGGATTTAAATGAATAATATTGGAATCCACTCCGATGAAATATTTCTTTTGGGAATCAGCCTCCTGGATGATTCCGGCAGATGTCCCCCCGGCTATGCCATAAACGACATCCACTCCCTGTGAAAAAAGAGCTGCTGCAATGTCCTTACCCTTGCCAGGATCAGACCAACTACCCGCCACTGTGAAAAAGGTCTCTACTTTTTCATTAGAATCGAAAACACCTTTTTCAAAGGCCGGTTTCATCTTGTTGGTCATGGCTGGATAGGTATCCCCAGCTACTAATGCTACTTTTAGTTGCTCGTTTGCGTTATCCATATTTGAGTCGGTCACCAGCCCGGCGAAGTACCCGGCAAGGTATGACATTTCCTCATCTTTGAATCCCAGCGAAAAGACATTGTCCATTTCAGGCGCGATTCCGTCAACCAAAATCAGTTTTTGGGAAGGAAACATCCTAGCTGCCCTTTCTACGGACTGAGGCATTCCCTCGGTAAAGGTGACAACTACATCGTATTGCATAGTCGCCACAAGGCTGATCAGCGTTTGCTCCCATTTGGAAGCGTTGTATCCACCTTCCACAACCTTTACGTTATAATCGTTGACCTCTCCACTTCTTTTGGCTCCGGCCACCATCATTTCATAAATTGGATTACCTCCCACTTCTCCGGTAATCATCAGGGCAACATTAAAGGCATAAGTACTGATAGCAATTACAAGCATCAATCCTAATAATAAAGTGATTTTTCTCATTTTCTCCTCCTTATCGATTCATGGAAATTCTTTTTCCGAAGGAATTATAACACTTCACAAAGAAGAATTTAATCTCCTTTTTCAAAAAGTCCTTATGTCGGCACCATGGAGTTTTTTCCTTTTTTAATTATCCTTTTTTGAAGTAAAACCACAAAATGACATAACATTTGTCTTCATTAACTGTTTTGTACAGTGTTTAAGCCTTTTACTATTGAAATATTTGTTTCTTTATGCTATAATTTTGAACAATCACATTTCATTAAGGAGATAACATGATCCAAAGACTTTTGGAAATGATTCCCGCTATGACACCTGTTAATCAAAGAATTGGCAATTATATATTAGATCATCAATCCGAAGTAGGTTTTATGACCATTGCCCAATTAAGCGAAAAGGTGAATGTAAGTAAGGCATCTATTGTCAGGTTTTCAAGGCAGTTGCACTTCAAGGGTTTTAACGATTTAAAAAAAGCAATTCAAATGGAAATAAGGAAAGAATTAAGTCCTTATGAGAAGATCAAGTTTACAACATTAGACTCGGCCACTAAAGAAGAACAACTGAAGAAATTGGGGAACAACGAAATGAAAAATGTGGAAACAACATTGAAGAGAGTGAAGGCCAGAGAAATCTTCAGGGCTGTAAAATATCTTGAAGATGCTGAAAAGATATTCATTTCAGGATTTGGCATGAGTACTAATCTGGCCAGAATGATGGAATATTCTTTGTTAAGTGTGATTGAAAAACCCGTTTATGTCTTGGGAGGCTCTGTTTCAGATTTTGCGATCGAAACGAATATGATGACTGACAGAGATGTTCTGTTTTTAATCACTTTTCCGGTTTATTCCCGTGAAATCAACTTTATCTCCGGAATAGCTAAAAAGCGATCTACACCCATGTGTCTGCTGACGGATTCTCTCACGTGTCCGGCTTCACAATTTGCTTCCTTGATTATCTTATGTGAAACAGCGTCTTTGCTGCGTATAAACTCCTATGCAGCTCCTCTGGCAACGATACACATCATCACAAATATGCTTATATTAAACAGTAAAGAAAAAGCGGAAAAAAACGTAAAAAAAGTTATGGACATAGAAAAAGAAGGATATAAGAATCTGGATGTTTTTTTAAAAACCCTAAGAGTTTAAAAAAACTCTCTGGAAACTTGTTTTCAAGTTCCAGAAAAAGGGAAAATTAACGGAGGTGTTTTTATGAAGAAGTTGAACATTGTTGTTGTTCTGGTTCTTGTTATGTCGTTGTTGTTTGGAATGACTGTATTTGGTGCACCATCAAGGACTCCCAAAGATGCATTGGTAATGGCAGCCAATACAGAAATCTTTATCTCTTTGGATCCCGCTATTTGTTATGAGGTATTACCAGCGGTTACATTGAATGCGCTCTATGACAATCTTGTAGGTTTTAAGAATGTTAATGAAGCGCTAGTTATTGAACCGGAGTTGGCTGAATCCTGGAAAATTTCCGATGACGGAATGACTTACACATTTAAGTTGAAGGATGAGGCTGTATTTGCTGACGGAACAGAAGTTCTGGCTGAAGACGTTGTATGGAGTTACAAACGATACTTATCACTGGGAAGCCCTTCCGTATGGCTTCTCGAGAGCATTGGTATCAATATGGACAATATGGATGAAAAGATTGTCGAAGTTGACAGAAAGACTTTATCCATGACATTTGACGCTCCATATGCAGAAAACATCGTTCTTGGTATCATGGACAACAGCTGGGGTGGTGTCATTAACAAAGACCTGGCACTTGAACATGAAGTGGATGGCGATATGGGTAACGGATGGTTAACAGACCACAGTGCAGGAGCCGGTCAGTATGTTCTGGACAGATGGGAAAGAAATACCATGATCACCATGTCCGCTAATGAAAACTACTATGGCAAAAAACCAAACCTGAAGAGAATCATGTTCAGAGACGTTCCGGAGCCTTCCAACCAGAGATTGTTACTTGAAAAAGGCGACGTAGATGTGGCTTGGGATCTTGATCCAATGATGCTGGATGAAGTTGCAAAAGTAGATGGCGTTAAAGTCGTTACTACACCCGGTCATTCAAATGAATACTTGGCTATGAACGCTTCATGGGGTCCTTTACAGGATCCAAAAGTCCGATTGGCTATCAAATACGCCATCAATTATGATGAGATCGTAGATGTTATTATGGCCGGTTACGCTTTGAAAGTTCAGGGTTTTGTACCTAAAGGATACTTTGGCTATGTAGCAGAAAATCCTTTCGAACAGAACATTGAAAGAGCAAAAGAACTTCTTGCTGAAGCTGGATATCCCGACGGTTTTGAAGTTGAACTGCTTACCAACAATTCACAGACCAGACAGGACGAAGCCGCAAAAGTCCAGTCTGATCTTAAGAGAGTTGGCATAAACGCAGAAATCGTTATCATGCAGGCTTCCCAGATGTATCCAAAATACAGAGCACAGGGGCATGAACTTATCATCGCCGGTTGGGGAAATGACTATGCAGACGCTGACAACCTGGCAATGGCAATGGCAAGTCATAGAGCCGGACAATTGGCTTACAGATGTGCTTGGTACGATGATTACGCAGCTGATTTGGCAGAAGCTGGAAGATTTGAAACAAATCCTGACAAACGTGAACAGATTTACGAAGACTTGACAACTTATTGGTTCTTAAACGGACCATTTGCCATGTTCTATCAGTCAGTAGAATATTGGGGTGTTAGAGAAGAAGTCAAGAATTTCTACGATTCAGCATATGGTTATTCCATGACCTTTAATTGGGGTGGATTTGCCAAATAAAATTCAATAAAACAAACTCCAGTGAGTTATAACTTATAACCATTTAAGTTAGACGCTTTGGGCATTTCCTTATACCTATTGGGAAATGCCCAGTTTCTGGAGTTTTTTTAAGATCGGGGTGTATCAATGAATATTTGGACTTATATTTTAAAAAGACTTTTATTAATGGTTTTGGTTTTATTCGGAGTTGCCTGCATCGTTTTCTTCATTGCTCATGTCATACCCGCCGATCCCATTTCAGCCATGCTCGGTGGAAACGCACCTGATGAAGTCATTAAAAGGGTTGAAGCTCAACTCGGATACGATAAACCACTCATTGTTCAGTTTTATAAATTTATCACAGGGGCAGTTGTCGGAGATTTTGGATTATCTTTGAGAACAAACAACCCGGTTATGCAGGATATTAATAACTATTTCCCCGCAACGTTGGAATTAACAATCTTTGCGATTATTATCTCTACAGTTTTGGGAATTACACTAGGCGTTCTATCTGCAGTCCATCGAAATAAAATTGTAGACCACTTCTCAAGAGTTTTTTCAATAGTCGGTGTCAGTATGCCTGTCTTTTGGACGGGACTGCTTTTACTACTGCTGTTTTATTATCGCCTTGGATGGCTTCCGGCAGCCGGTCGGCTTGATTTCTTCACAATTCCGCCTGATCGAATCACCGGCATGTATTTGCTGGATTCTCTACTAACGGGTAATTGGGAGGTATTCAAAGATGCTCTAAGGCATATCTTATTACCGGCTTTTTGTCTGGGTTTTCTTGCAACAGCTTCTATCGCAAGAACCACAAGGGCCAGTATGTTGGACGTATTAAAACAAGAGTATATCACTACCGCAAAGGCAAAAGGGTTGAAGAAAAACATCGTAATCAATCGACATGCTCTGAGAAATTCTCTGATTCCCACCGTTACGATTATCGGTTTAACATTTGGGAGTCTGCTTGAAGGAGCCGTTTTAACTGAAACGGTCTTTTCCTGGCCCGGACTGGGAAGATACATCACACAGGGGCTTCTGTTTCTCGATTACAATTCAGTTATGGGCGGGACTCTCTATATCGCCTTTGTTTATTCCATCGCCAATCTGGTTGTAGATATTCTATATGCCGTTTTAGATCCAAGGATGAGGACGTGATTTTATGAGTAAAACAACAACAAAAACAAAGACCGGGTGGCTTCAATTAATGAAACCTTATTTTGAAGATATGAAACACACCATGTATCTTTGGAGAAGAAATAAGCTGGCCATCGTTGGTTCGATTATCATAGCGGTCTTTTTATTGGTCGCCATTTTTGCACCACTTCTCACACCCTATCAGCCTGATGTACAAAATCTTTCCAACAAGCTCTTGCCACCAAGTTCAGAGCATCCCTTTGGAACCGATCAATTTGGACGGGATATTATGTGTAGAATTATCTACGGTTCCAGGATAGCCATTCAGATCGTTTTGATTGTTACCATCATCAGTGGTTTGATAGGCGTTTCAGTGGGAGTTACCGCTGGATATTTCGGTGGTATCGTTGATGAGATCCTGATGAGGATCACGGACATGTTCCTGGCATTTCCGAGACTTGTTCTTGCCATGGCGTTTGCTGCAATGCTGGGTCCCAATCTTACCAATATGATTATTGCTATTTCTCTGGTTAACTGGACGCCATACGCCAGGATTTCTCGAGCTGAGTCTCTTAGAGTAAAGGGACAACCATACATCGAAAGTATACGATCCATGGGTGCCGGTAATTTCAGAATCATGTTCTCCCATGTGCTGCCCATGACCATATCTCCTGTTTTAGTTCAATTAACACTAAGGATGGGAACCATCATCATTACGGCAGCAGGACTTGGATTCCTCGGTTTGGGAGCGCAACCACCCAGCCCGGAATGGGGTGTTATGGTTAGTGATGGAAGAAGTTATCTGATTGACCAATGGTGGGTATCCACTTTCCCCGGACTTGCTATCGCCATCGTTGTTTTGGGATTTAATCTGTTGGGTGACGGTATCAGAGATATGATGGATCCGAGGCTGAG
>CAZRYM010000089.1:0-8170 GCA_964604305.1 uncultured Thermotogaceae bacterium
TCTTGTATTTTAAGAAAATCTTCGACCGAGAAAAATCGTTTGAAATTGCTATGTTTCTAAGCACTTTCAGATTTTTCGAAGGAAAACTTTTCCAACTCTTTAGCTCTTCAGCTTTTAAACTTTTCAGCTTATGTATGACTAAAATAAAGCAACTAATAATTAACAACTAATAACTAGGTGATGCTAACGATGTAACGAAAGAAATGGATATAGCATCTAGGATATTGGATATGGGGAAAAACCCATAAAAACCGTTAGAGAAGGAAGAACGATGAAACTATTTATGTTTTTTATTCTCTTTCAATTCTCTGTTAGTGGTTCTCAGTTCACTGGTTTTTATAAATAAAAGCAATCTCAGGGTGAGCGTACCGGAAATTGCTTGTCTGCAAATCCAAGAAATAAATTAATATAAAGAAAAATACCAAAAAATTTCACTATTCAATATGCTATAATTAAGTGACGAAAGGACTGATAGCAAATGATCATGGAAAAAGATGTCCAAAATCTCTAGCAACGAATTGGCGAAGCGTTGGGGTGTTTCTCAACGGCAAGTACAGACTTATTGTAAAGAGGGGCGGATAAAAGGTGCCCGTCGTTTGGGACAGATATGGTTGATTCCTAATGATGTGGTAAAACCGGAGAATCCAAGAGTCAACAAAAAGACGAACAAGGTTTATTGGCCTTTTTTCTTTCTCTTAGATAGAAAATTGATGCAACTGAACACAACCGAGGAAATGATGGCCAATACAACAGATGTTTTGAAAAAAAAACAATTGACTGGAGAAATTGCCTATATGCAGGGTGATTTTAAAACAGTGGCTACCTGCTTAGAGGATTTAACGGATGACAGTCCCAGTTATTTATGTGCACTTGCATTTTCAACAGCTGCGAAAGTAGCTATGGGAGATTCGCAAAGCTTCTGGGAAAACTGGCTAAAATTAAAAACTCTGCATGAACGTTTCATTAACCATCCAGAAAATCGCCATATGATTGAACTGGTTCAAGGGTTGCTTGCAATCAGTGCCTATGCTCCACAACACTGTCCAGAATGGATTACGAACGGTGTAATCAACAGTATGCCACATTCCTTACGTCAAATGGCCCTTTATTTGCGCGCCAAGTGTCTGCTAGCGTTGGGGAGGACGACTGAACTGATCAGCACAGCTGAGACAATGCTTTCACTTTCATCAACGCAAAATACCATTCATGATGTTTATGTCTACATCATACTGGCTCATGGATATGTTTATCAGGATCAAAAGGATAGAGCCTATGATACCTTACTTCGTGCCATAAATCTCTGTATCCCAAAAGGATTTATCACCCCACTAGTTGAAAGTATCTCTTCTCTGTTGGGATTGACTGAGAGATGTCTGCGAAATACTTATCCTTATCTTACCTCACCGATTATATCGCTGCATCGACAACTTTCTCACTCGTGGTTGGAAGTACATAACATGTTGACCCATGAAAAAATCAGCAGTTGTCTGACGAGACGAGAATATCAGACTGCATTGGCTGTAGTGGGGGGATTGACTAATCAGGAATGTGCCAATCGTTTAGGTCTTTCAGTCAGCACAGTTAAAGGTTATTTAGCCACCATTTATCAAAAATTAAACATTTCAAGTCGAAAAGAATTGAAATCTTTCATCATATCCTCTTAAAAAACCCCATCTAAATTAATCTTTTTTGACTCTATTATGCCATAATAATTCTTGTTATAATTTTATTAGGTTAGTTAATAATTAACAATAAATAGAATTTAAACATATGGTGTCTTATAGATAGGGGTGAGTTTGTTATGGGAAAAACAGTGAACAAATCTGAAGAGAAACAAAAGGGAGTAACGATTAATCTCCCCTATCTAGATAACTGGCAGATGGTTTTACTGGTAGTTATCGTCAATTTGATCTTTGGACTACTTCATCATTACTGGGGATTAAGTCACAGTGCTATTTTATTTGATGCTGCAGTTTGCGGTGTTACGACTTCATTGTTAAGTGTCTTTTATGTGTACTTCAAGATGAAAAAATTGCGATTAACCGGGAAATTACCCGCCAGCGTTCCGAAAAGTTGGTTCATGGTTCATCTGCCAAAATCTCCATTTGGGTTGAGTCTCGTCTATTCACTTCTGTTTATGATTTTGACACCCCTTATCACAGAACTTATCATGTGGTTTTACGATATCAATACATATCGACTGTTACCTTTTGTTATTTGGAAAGTTGCTTACAGCGGTTTCCTGTCCGCCAAGGTCATAGAGCTCACCATTTTGCGTTTCGTACAAAAAGATATATGTCACCCCGATGATCCACCTCAAAAGGGGGATGTCGTGGTCAAAAATCCCCTTCCAGGATTGAGCAGCTTCAAGAAATTGTTTGATACGGTAACGACCGACTTTGGCTTCAACATGCTGCTGGGTCTTGTGCTGGGTGGTACCGTCATTATTGATTACAACGTCGTAATCGTTCCGATAACGCATGCGGGAGTCCTCATCTCTGGAGTCATGATTGGTTTAATTGTGACGGGGTTGATGGTCTACCCGATCATTCGTCAGATTTATGATGCGCGTCAAAAAGGGGAGCTGCCCCCACCCTTTAAGCATAATAAGATCTTTTCAAAGCTCCCGGAGAAACCAGGTCTCCTTTCGCTAACACTAATCCCTTTTATGGTGATTTTTTCGCCTTTAGTCTTTTGGCTTGTATTTGCAATTTTTGACTTTGAAACGTTAAACTTTTTTCAATTTTTTGTGATTAGAACAATTTATGTTACTTTGTTGACAAAACCCGTGGTTCAATTTGCAATTTTGCGCTATCTTCAAGTTTCCAGAAAGGTTCAAACGAAAGGGGTAAAATAAATGTTTAATCTGTTGAGAAGTGTCAAGAACATAGGGAATATTACCATCCAAAATCGTGTTGTAATGCCTGCGATGGGTGTTTCTATTGCAAAGGCTAGAGGTGGGGTAACAGATGATATTATTGCCTTTTACGAAGCTAGGGCAAAGGGCGAAACAGGTCTGATAATTTCTGAGATTACCCGGATAACAGATGGTACCGGTATAGGCGAAGCATGCCAATTGGCTGCTTACAGACCATCGGATGTGGTTGAGTTACAACGGTTGGTGGATGCCATTCATAAATATGAAACGAAGATTTTTATTCAATTACAACATCCAGGAAGAGAAGCATCTTCCGCTGTTACCGGTAAGCAAAGCGTTGCACCTTCTGCTGTTGCCAATCCCATAGGTGGAGAAGTACCAAGTGAATTGAAAACTTGTGAGTGTAAAGCTCTGATTGAAAAATTTGTAAAAGCAGCAAAGTATGTTCAAATGTCCGGTGCGGATGGTGTAGAACTTCACGGAGCTCATGGGTATTTGATCAACGGATTTTTATCTCCTGCGATGAACTTTCGTACGGATGAATATGGCGGTTGTTTTGAAAATCGTATGCGCTTTGTGACAGAAATATTAAATGGTATTTGTGATGTTTGCGGTCCCAATTTTCCGATATCCGTAAGGATTAACGCAGAAGAAGGCTTTGGACTAAAAGGTGGAATTGATTTAAATGAGTCCGTGAAAATCGCTCAGGCATTGGAAAAAGCAGGTGCTGATGCAATCAATGTGAGTTGTTATAGAGAGGGCGTGATCGAGCCGGGATCTTATGAACAAGGATGGAAAAAATACATGTCAAAACCCATTAAAGAGGCGGTGAAAATACCTGTTATTGCAGTCGCCAACATCAAAGAACCCGCTGTAGCGGAAGCTCTCTTGAAAGAAGAAGCGATGGATTTTGTCGGTGTTGGCAGGGCACAACTTGCAGATCCCGAATGGACGAAAAAAGCGCTTTCTGGAAGGGAAGATGAAATAAGAAAATGTATCGGTTGTCTGGTTTGTTTTGGCGAATTGGCTAAACTTCATCGGGTGAAATGTGCCGTAAACCCAATCGCTTGTCGTGAGCTTGAATATGCTAATCCCAAGAAGAACGGAAACAACCGTAAGGTAGCGATTATTGGTGGAGGACCTGCGGGGATAGAAGCCGCATTAACCCTTAAAAAAAGAGGATTTAGTCCTGTTATCTTTGATGAACATGATCGTCTCGGCGGAACATTAAGCACCGTAAGCAAGGGACTGATAAAAAAATACGTGGACTCTCTGATCTGTCAGGTAGAAAGTATCGGAATAGATGTGAAATTGGGTAAACCCGTTGACATCAAATCAATTCAAGAAGTGAAACCTACTGGTGTTTTCCTGATCTTGGATGTTAAACCCCGTGAAAATTTGGTGGAAGATTATAAAGAAGTCTTTGATGTGGTCCAAGTTATTGGGGGTAGTCAAAAGGGAGCAAGCATACTTGAATTAACACAGGATGCCCATGGAAAGGCGTATGTTTTTGAAGTGTAATTGTTATCATAAAGGAGCATGTGTATGACAAAAGATTATTTGATTCCAAAAGAAAAACTGACAAATAATACCTTTAAAATGGCTATGAATGACCAGTATGGTATACAAGTCTACGGCATCACTGATCCCAAAAAGGCAAAGGAAATCTTACCGACTCCGTTAGAGTTGTTGAACAAAGAGAAACCTTTGTTTTATATGTATATCGTTAATATCCGGAAACCCACATTTACACCAGAATACATGGAAGGTGGAATTGGAATCCTTGCCAGGTACGGGAAACTAACAGGTGTTTATTTTTTAGGTCTTCAGTTAAGCGGTCCTGGTGCTATGACAGGTGCCTTTTTAGGCAGGGAATCTTCCGGATTACCAAAAAAACTTTGCGAAAAGATTATTGTTGACCGAAAGGGTGATGAGGGTCATTGTTACGTTGAACGGAGCGGCGTTCGGCTGATTGATGTGAAGTTGAAGATAGGAACGTACAATGAGGAAGGATTTTATCAACCACAGGAGGGGTGTTCAGCTGAGCAACCTGTTGAAACAAATGGTGGTTGTTTCCTGCATAAATTCAACGTTGCAAATATTGCAGCAAGTGGATTAAAGATGGTTTACTACAGTGGGCCTACACGTTTCAGATCTTGGGAAAAAGCTACAGCAAATGTAAAGTTGAATTCTTCTCACGATGACCGTTGGGGAGCTCTGCCAATCTTAAAGGTACTTGGAGCCGGATGGATGGTCAGTGATAATTGGGTGACTAGATTGGATGAGATTTACAATTATCCCGAAACAGAAATCATTCCCGCTGTTCAAACTTTGTTTCCCGGACGTTGGGATCGTTCCTTATTAGGAAAAGATTGATAAAAAGAGAGGGGTGTCACTATGTTTATGAAATCGAGCAACTATAAAGGAAAAAACATCATTGTTGCAGGTGTAATTTCAAAAGAAGCTCAGGAAATGATTGAAAACCTATTGAAAAAAGGGGCTGAAAAGGTTGTAATAGCAGACGAAAAAGAGGATGTTTTACAACCTCTTGAAAAGAAATTAAACAGTAACTATCCTGGAAAGGTAAAGGCCTTGATTTATAGTCCGGTAGCTGCAGAAAACCTGACGGATTTGATTTCCGACAGTTTATATTTCCTGGAAGGGAAAATCGACCTATTTATCAACAATCTATCTGGAAAAGTTGAACGGAAAAAAGAAACACTCGATAAGACTTATTTTAAAGATAAAACAGCTGTTGTAACAGGAGCAGCTTCAGGGATCGGATTGGCATTAATTGAAGAGTTGTTGACTTATGGTGCGAAAAAAGTTGTGATGGCCGATGTGAGCAAGGTGAATCTGGAAAAACACGTAAACAGGCTTAAAAAACAATATCCGGGAAAAGTCAGGGGAATTTTTTGTGACGTAACTGTTGAGGAGAATGTAATCAACATGCTTAATGAAGCAGTTGTATTTTTCAACGGCAGTCTTGATCTTTTAATCAACAATGCTGGCGCTGGTTTGGCCGGTCATTTTACGATGCCAAGCAACGGGAACCGGATTGATAATATGCAGGTGCAGACCAATGAAATATGGGAAAAGGCGTTTGCGTTAAACTTTTACGGAGCCCTGTACGGAACCCGAGCAGCAATACCTGTTATGCAAAAAAACGGAGGGGGTCAAATCATTAATGTGATTTCCGGTATTGCATTCTATCCAATGCCCTATCAAAGCATGTATTCTGCTACAAAAGCTGCTCTCAACGGACTATCACTGTCACTTCGTTCAGAATACTGGGATGAGAATATCAAAATCTCCCCCGCCACGCCAGGAACAACGGCAACCGCAATTTGGGAAGAAAATGGTAAGTCAAATATGCCAGATAGTGCTCAGACACCACAGCAATCTGCACAAACGATTTTAACCGGTGTATGCCATAACAACAGAATCATATTTGGTGATATATATGATGAAGCGGGTTCTAGAAATTGTTTCCATGTAGATCATCAGGATATTCCTGAACAATATCTGCTGAACATCGCACGTGCTCGTAGAAAAGGGAAAGCAATACTGTAAGTTCTAGGAAAAAAATTTCAAATATGACGATTCTTTGGGTTAATCCTGAAAAATCGTCTTTTTTTAATCTTTGTTCAGCAAGTCACCTTTCAGGCTATTTTCCATGTATCGTTACAAAAGATATTAAACAACTTGATAAATTTATAATAAAAAATTTCAGCAGACTTTTACGCTAATAAACTCATAGGTTCAATCAATAAGATTTAATTTAAAGAACTAAAAAAGAGAAATTTTCTTTAAATGTAAAGAGAACTCATATTATCTTTTATACCAGATTTCATATTTTTTGAAGAATCATAAAGAAAAACGATTCTTCTTGGGTATAGGGGGCAGAAAGAACATGGAACAATAGACTAACTGTGGTTGAACAAGTAGTCCAACAGTAGTCCAACAGTAGACCAACTATAGACCAGCGGTGGACTAACATTAGCTGAAAAGCTAAATTGCTTAAGAGCAAAAGAGCTAAAAAGAAGAATACGGAATTTGGAATATAAGATATGATGCATAAGACACGTAAAGAGAAATGATTATTTTTAATTTAACTATAAATTTCTACAATCAGACTTGTTAACATATACATTATTTCTTGTATAATGTTAAGAGGGATTCTTTTTTAAAGGTGGTAGGAAATTGCAGAAAAAATTATATGAGGATTACTCTAATTGTTCAAATTCAGTTTTTGTTATCGTAAATAGAAAAGGTTATGTTGAATACGCTAACGATGAGCTATGCAATATTCTTCAAATTAAAAATGAAGAACTTGTAGGCTCCAATCTCAAAGATTTTTTTGCAAAATCAGAAAAAAAAGAAGCTGATAAACTTATAAAAAAATTAAAACAAGGAAAAAATGAAAAAGAAGAATATTTTACAACTGAACTGGAACTTATTGCAAAAAATGGGGAATCAAGAACAATTCAGGGTAAAAGTTCATACATTAAAGATGAAAATGAAAATCTCAGATATATAGTTTATTCTGGAGAACATATTACAGAATACAAAAAATTACTCTCAGAAAAAAATAAAATCATTCAAGATTTAAAGAAATCTCAGGAGGAGTTGAATCTTTCTTTAAAAAATGGATTGAGAATTTTATGGGAATGGAATCTAAAAAATGATAAGCTAACTCTTTCTGGTGATTATAAAAAACTAGGTATAAGAATTAAAGATCCTGATAATTTGAGCATTTCTTCATGGTTGAATAAAATTCATGAAGATGATCGAAAAGAAGCTACGGAGAAAATAAAAAACTTTATTTCAAATAATATGGAATCCTTTGAAGATGAATATAGGATAAAAAAAGATGATGAAAGTTATATTTGGATTTTTTCAAAGACAAAGAAAATAAAAAATGAGGAAGGAAAGACAATAAATGTTGTTGGAACTTTCACAGATATTACAGGTAGAAAAATAATTGAAAAGATGATTGAAAAGAAGCAGCATCTTATGAACTTACTTAATGAATATAATAAATACATAATGTCAAAAAATGATGAAGATGAACTTCTCAATAAAACGGCTGTAATGATTAGAAAAATTGGAGATTTTAAGTATTCGGTAATTCAATACATTAATGAAAGTGATGAAAAATCTCTTGAGGTTAAAACTGAAATTGGACTCGACAAAAAGTTCTTTAATGATTATACACTTTCATGGGATAAAAATAGCGAAGATTTAGTTAGTTTAGGAGTCTCAATTAATTCAGGAAAAACTGAAATATTT
>CAZRYM010000090.1:0-8119 GCA_964604305.1 uncultured Thermotogaceae bacterium
TTTCTAAAATAGTGGAAAAATCCTCCAAATCATTACTGATAGGATTTATATTGTTTTTTAAAACTCCAATCCCGTTGTCAATCAAAGGTTTTTCCGAGGCTTTATTAATCGCTTCCTTATTGGAGACAAACCAATCGAGGGTGGTTTTCATTTCAGAAAGACTTGTATCTGCAACAGTGATATCCCCAAACTTTTGTATCATTTGCGATAACACTTCCAGTTGATTCATGACACTTTCAACAGAGGGTACTGAAGAAAGACCGTTGTTTGACTCTTTTGAAAGCTCTACAGAAAAGAGTTTTTTCAACTCTTTCAATTCATAAAGGGATCCTTGCAGCTTTTGGTCAAGAATGTTTAACCTTTCTTCGATATCCATCATTTCCTGTCGGGTTTTTTCTATACTGTTTTCAAGACGAACCACAGCATCATAAGCTGCCTTTCTCTCTGACTCAGCTTCAAGATACTCAGCAACAGCCGATTCATCTGAAGTCAAGCTCTCAAAGAGTTGGGTTGTTATTTCTGTTTTTGTTCCATCGTATTCACTAACCGCTGTTTCAATTTCTTGAGCTGTGGCTTTGAATAAATCTGTTAATTGTGTCCATTTTTCATATTCGGCTTCGGTTAAACTTTGTTCAAGATCAGTACCTATACCACGATACCCTCTCAAATTGATCTCTCTGTTCCATTTTGAATATGAAAATTCATCAACTGATAGCATATCGAGAAAACGCTGTTGTATTTGATTCAGTTCACTCTCTGTTTCCTGATTCAAAGTTGACTGAACTTGTTGAACCCACGTTTCATATTCTCCTTGGATAAATTCTCTATAATTATCCATCGTGGCGTTTATATTGTTATACTCTTCCACAAACTGAGGTGATTGCTCCTTAATGATACTCAGATATTTTTCTTTTTGATCAACAGAGACTTCTTCTATGCTATTAATAAGTTCCAAAATTAGCTCGGTAGTCAGCAATTCTGAAGTGTTGAGGATTTCATTCAACTCACCTTGGAGAAAAGCTCTTTCTTCGTCCTTTAATTCTGCAAACCGCCGGTGAAGCTCATCGGTTTGTGATCTGGCATATTGAACAACTTCATCCACATATACTTCAGATTTGGCTATTTGCTCCTTACTGAGTGCCATTTGTCGTTTGAGTTCCCTCTCCGTCCTGTTGAGATTTTCAAGAAGTTCTTCTTTGCTCATATTGGAATAATCGCTGGAAAGATTGGTAATCTTTTTCATTTCTGTGATTTGCTGAGGGACATTTTTTCTGTTGAACAGCAAATCTTTATAATACTGGAATGTATATCTGGTGCTTAACAGTTTGGTGGAAAAGGCCGCATTATCCCTTCTGATAGAGGTGGCTGCAATCCAGAACATGGGAAATAAGATCAATATGATTAATACAATAAGAACCGCATGTTTGATAAGTCTCATCCCCTGCTCACCTCCTCAAAAGTACCGGCAAATTTAAACTGGAAGAAACTGATACCTGCAACGATTAGGAATATAAAAAGGGCGATAGCAGAGGCATAGCCAAAATCTTGTCCCCTTTCCCCCTGAAAAGCCAGTTTATAGGTATAGGATATTAAAATATCAGTTGATCCAGCATTTGTCAAAGAATCAGACATAGCCGGTCCTCCTCGTGTTAAGAGGTAGATGTTTGTGAAATTGTTAAAGTTGAAAGCAAAAGAACCAATAAGAAGTGGTGCGACAGATGTCATGAGTAGTGGCATAGTAATCCCCGAAAATTTTCTTATTTTGGTTGCACCATCTATTGATGCAGCTTCGTAAAGATTTCCCGGGATGGATTGTAAAGCCCCGAGGCAAACCATCATCATGTAGGGAAAACCAAGCCAAACATTGACAATTAGTACAGAGACCTTTGCCATAAAGGCATCACCCAGCCATCTTACAGCTTCTACCCCTAACCATTGTCCCAAAACTATTTTATTCAAAATACCATAGGTCTCGTTAAAAAAGCCATTTCGCCAAACCAAAACAGAAATGAAGGCAGGTACCGCCCATGGGATTAACAGCAATGTCCTGTAGAGATTTTTCCCCTTGAATTTTGAATCGTTTAGCATTAAGGCAAATCCCAACCCGATGACAAAAGAAAAGATGACACTTAAAATGGCCCAGGCAAACGTCCAGATCAGAATTTTGATAAATGGACCTGTAAATCTGGAATCCGTAAACATTTTCTCAAAGTTTCTCAGACCCACATATCCTCGGTACCCTCCCACATCGATACGTTGTCCCTGAGGAGTTATCTCGTAAAATGTTCCGTCGGATTCCTGTAACTGAATTCCGGTCGTTGTATTGACAAGTACCGTTCGTTCTATAATCCGTCCATTTTCTTCAAACAATTCTTTGTCTATTCTGTACTTTTTTCTGGCATCCACCAATTTACGGAAACCGAAGACATTCCCAAAACGCACCAGAGACCTTTCAGGATGTGTCATTTCTACACTGTCGAGGTATTTCAAGTAAAAATTACTCATAAATACCCGTTGATTGGCTATTGTATCCGGATCATCAAATGAGAAAAAATATTGATAAGTATACTTTTTGGAGTTGATAGAACTCTCTACAGCCATTATTTTGTCTTCATCTTTGAGTGAATAAACAATGTCGTATTGATTGTCTCCGATCACAACCGTTTCATTTTTGATCTCTTTATATTCGGTAACGCTGCGGGTCGTATTACCATCATTGTCAACGGAAATAACCTGAGGTTTTTCAGCAAGAAACTTCTTCTCACCATCAGTAAATATCAGGATGAAATTTTCGGTGGGAGCAAAATCCTCCATATGAACATATACTTTGTAAGAATATGGCGTTGAATCTTCATCTGTCACATAAGTATTCAAAAGTTGTTCTACAACCTGTTTTCTGGTAAACAGATGTCCTGTGCCATAATTGGTAAAGGCTATCTTCAAGGTATAAAAGATTGGATAAACGGTCAATATTAATAAAAGACTTAATGCAGGAATTGTATATCTGTAAGGATATCCCTTTGGGTTGATGACGGCAAAATCTATGAAGAAGATAATGATGATCATGATGATTCCAAGCTCTGCTGCATCATTGGTAAAAAGGACGATTGCACCCCATGTTAGAAAGGCATTCAGGATAGCCAATAAGAACCATAAGAGTAATTTCCCCAACGTCTTCAATATAATCACCTTCACTTTAAAATAAAAAAGGATGGATGATCAATCGGATAATCATCCGAACCATCCATCCCTTTTAGTGACATTTCTATTTATTCACTGAGAGCTGCTTCTATTTTGGCAACCGCCTGATCAAGTGCTTCTCTTGGTTCTAATTCACTATTTACGATTTGGTTCAAGGCATCTGCCATCGCACCCCATACTGCAGCCATTGCTGGAATGTTGGGCATGGG
The DNA here is from genome assembly GCA_964604305.1 of uncultured Thermotogaceae bacterium. Taxonomy (GTDB): domain Bacteria; phylum Thermotogota; class Thermotogae; order MWEM01; family MWEM01; genus JASUTC01. Next base: position 3,411 of record CAZRYM010000090.1, read on the forward strand.
AATACCATTTTCAGCACTCTTAAAGAAGGAATAGACATCTTCATTGTCCTGTACCATTTCTGCTACATCTACCCTTGCAGGTGGTCTGGGATCAGCCTGGAACAGTCTGTACATAACATCTTTTGTATTCAGGAAGTTTGCCAAAAAGTCAATGGCAAACAATGAATTTGGTGATTGGGAATTAATTAAGAAACCTTGCACACCGGTGAAAGGTTTACAGGGATTTCCATCGATGCTTGGAATCGGGGCTATCCCGTAGTCAATGCCGGCTTGTTTGTAACCTTCAATTGCCCATGGTCCGTTGATGATTGCCATGGCCATACCATCTTTAAAAAGTCCATCTGCGATCTGATAGTTATCTCCTGGTTTCATGACACCTTCGTCATACATACTCTTAAGGAATTCGGCTCCTTTAACTGCGCCTTCGTTGTTTAATCCGATATCATTGGGATTCAACCCATCTTCCGTTTGCTTAAAGACATATCCTCCGTTTGAAAAAAGTAATGGAGCGGAGAAGTAGAAATCAGGAGCATTATAGACAAAACCTCTGAATTCATCATCTGTGTATTCAGCAGCAATTTCGGCAAGTTCCTCGAAAGACGCAGGTGCTTCTTCCAAATAATCTTTGTTGTAGAAAAGGGCAATAGCTTCAACCCCATAGGGAAGACCGTAAAGCTTTCCATTAAATTCAAAGGCGTTAATAGCTGTTTCTGTAAACTTTTTTCTGTCAGAAAGGGTTAAAAAATCCATTGGAAGTAACAGTCCGCTTACAACGAGTTCTCCAATCTGGTCATGGGCGGTGATGATGATGTCCGGACCCTCACCTACCGGAGCTGCCTGTAAGAATTTCGTCTTAATTTGGTCAAACGCCATTTCCTGTACATCTACCGGTATACCGTACATACCCTCAAAATCATTTCCAAGTTCTTGGAGTATTTCCACCTGCTTTTCAGAACACCAAATAGTCAACTTTCCTGCTTCTGCTGCAAACAGGCTAAAAGAAACAAATAACACCAAAGTCGTTACTAATAACAACTTCTTCATCAATAAAACCTCCTTTTTTGAATTAGAAAAACATGGAAAACATATTAACTAATAATATCATATATATAAACTCTCGTCAAGATGTTTAGTTTTTGTTACTATAGCCTTGTAATCTATCCAAAATCAGATGTAATGCGTATCCCATCAAAGATGACATACCGATATAGATAGCATTTGAAATAGCTTCATGTGGTCTTTTGTTTTTGATTTCCAGCAAATAAAAAAGCACCCCGACAATCAACCCAAAGGCAACAGGAGCAACAAAGGAATGGAACGGCCCCCTATGAGGAGGGGTAAGGGCGGATAAAAAAGCAGAAACCAACCAACCCGTTATAACAGAAATATAGAAGATGACAATTTTGTCTTGCAAAAACCGGACTTCAGGAAACCAAAGGGGCATCCTTTCTCTCAATAGATAAAAGAGATAGATGGTGGCAAGCATCCAAATAATCATCTTTGCTACTCTGTGCATATAGGCGTTTTTATGATCCAGATCGGGTGCATCAGAGCCTAATGTGTAACAAATAAACGAGAGTATTAATACCCGATCGGTCATATCCATCAGTTGAAATACGTTACGAATTAATGCAAATATGGGAACTGTTACCGGAAATGTTAACATCCCCCAGATTACGTGTGTCTTAAAATTGGGCATATTCTGAATCGACACCCCATTTTAAGAGATAATCCACTTCCATCAAATCCATCGTTTTAATTTCAAAATTGATCTCTCGATAAGCTTTTTTGAAAAGGGGGTTGGCATTTCCGCTCATCATCTCCATTTGGCATTCAAACATACTCCCCAGTAAATCTGCTGCTTTTACCAAACTTCCGGTTTCTCCTTCAAATGGCTGCAACATGTAACCCTTCAAAGTTTTTTTATCCTGTCCATGGATAAGACTTAAAAGAAATTCTTCTACCATCTGCTCTTCCACCTTTGTGATGGTTTCTTCGAAACCGGGAATTCTACGCTTGGTGGGTGATATGATATCTCCTGTCAAGGCCTCTGGAACATCATGATAGGCTGATTTTAGTAGAAACTCGCTGCAATGTTTTTCTTTACCACTCACTGAGACAGAAATATAAGATAACAGTGTGGCTATAAACGTCACAAAGAAAGTATGCCCGGCCACGGTTGTTTTGATATTCCGGTTTGTTTGATTCCATCTGACAGCATTGATGAGTGTTCGCACCTTTAAAAGATACTCTCGATATTCAGGCCTCTCTAGAAGAGTACGTATAAATGAATGTGTTTTATAACTGTTCAGTTTCTCCCTCAGTTGCTGTAAGGGATTTTTATAGTATTCAGGATATACCCTTGCATTAACCTCGCATTCTGAAAAAGCGGCATATGTATCTGAAAAATCAATGATCAACCCCTCGATGGAATCATCCTTCGCCCCTATGATTTTGTCCCGGAAATCAGAACGCCATTCTTCAGGAACCTCTCTTAACACTTCTTCCATCGCACTTTTAAAGGTTTTAGTCCAAAGTTCCAACGAAGTTGCTTTTATATAATCCTTGGTTTGTAATGAAATATCCGAAAGGATCGCCTTGGGCAGATCTTTTAACATCATTCGTTTTATTAGTTTTTCATAATCAACCCGCTCCCCGCTTTCATGGGCTAAGAGTAAAGCGACATGCAATGAAAAGCCTGAATTGCTGGCTTCGGTGATCAATTCGATATGTGGTGTTGTATTCCATCGATTTATTGTAAATAGACTTAGAGCCATCCTAATCAATCTTGAAAGCACTTACATCAACTCTTTTCTTTCCTCTTTTGTGATAATAATAATCTAATTAGTTGTTTTTTAATTCATTCAACAGTTTTTCTGCATCGATACCTTTTATCAGAAAGTCACTGCAGTCGGGCATTTCTTTAACAAGTTTTTTCAGATCCATCAACAGTTTGGTGTTATCAAGAAGGATTCCACCTTTCAAGTATCCCTTCTCAAAAAAGAGTTTTAATCGCCCCTGATCAAGCGTTGATTCAATGCTGTGGAGTTTGTCGGATATTATTCCCGTTGAGAAAATCTTCCAATCATTAATTTGAAAAACGGTTGAAGGCATTTCCAATTCATAAACCTTCTTTTCTCCCGCCATATTCGCACCCGCAATCTTTCCCTGAGCCATACCAGCAGTCCAAAGACCAAGTGTAATACCATTTATTTGTGCAACGTCACCGGCGGCATATACATCCTCGATCGATGTTTCAAAGTTTCCATTGGTAACAATTCCTCTCTCCACAGTAAGAGGTGTACCTTGAAACAGATCGGTATTTGAACGAATACCGCATGAGTAAAGAATGGCATCCGTTTCCATCACTCTGTTGTCAGTTAATTTCACACTCTGAACGTTGCCTTTCCCAATGATTTCAGCCGCTCCTGCTCCCAAATACATGGAAAAACCGTTATTACAAAGCATTTTCTCCAGATCTCTTGAAACGGGTTCATCAAGCTGTCTGTTCATGAGAAACGGTGCATATTCAACAATAGCCACTTCCTTTCCAAGCTCATGTATCGCCCAGGCCGCTTCCAATCCCAGTATTCCTCCTCCAACAACAGCCACTTTTTCAACTCCTGATAAATAGCTTTGGATTCGTTCAAGATCGTTGACAGTTCTCAAAGAAAAGACCCCTTCCAGTTCAAGGCCTTTGGCAGGAGGTATAAACGGGTGGCTTCCATTGGCAAGCAACAGTTTCTCATAACGGAAGGATCCTTTTTCCGATTTCACAGTTTTATCGTGAAAATCTATTTGTTCTACAGCCGATGACAAAAGCAGTTCAATTTGCCTGTCTTCATACCATTTCCAATCATGAACCAGTAAGGATTCTCTATCAAATTCTTTGCTGATATAATGAGACAATTTGACCCTATAGTAGGTTGGTAATTCTTCACTGGAAATCATCATAATTCTCCCAGTGCCATCCCTTTTACGAACCTCTTCTGCTGCGGAGAGTCCGGTGATTCCATTTCCAATAATTAAATAATCGATCATTTCCATTATATGTCCTCCTTTATCTTTTTTTTATTATATCACGCAATTCAGCTCACTTTTAATATCAACGGGAACAATGGGAAATCGAATATGCTATAATTATTTAAAATTCAGGGGGGATTATATGTACGAATTCTTAGATCCCAAAAGGGTCAATATTTTTTTTGCTTATCTGGCGATTGCATTCGGACTTTTTTCAGTAATCTTCGCCGTTTATGAAGGAATTGCAATCACAAATGAATACTTTCAATCTATAAACAACGGTGAATTAACCATTCCTGAAACCTCCACTTTATATGAACAAACAGGTGGACAAGCTCCAATGTTTTTTTCTCTTGCCGGTTTAATTGGCTTTATAGTTTCACTGCTATCTTTTCTTTTTCAAAGCCTTTGCAATTATCAATGGGCAAAGGTTCTGAACAGAAATATTTATGAAACAAATAAACTCCTTTCTGATATGATGAACAAAACAAATGATGAGGAAGTGTTATATGATTTTAAATGGATGTCAGAAAAATTGAATGCACTCTGGATCCAGTTATGGGCCTTTTTTGGCTATGTAGCCATGTCTATACTTGGAACGATCTTAAACAACATGACCATGCTCTTTTCGCTTTTTGCGTTTGTTTTTCTTGCGTATTACCTTTCTCAAATATTTAAAGTTTCAA
>CAZRYM010000091.1:0-8004 GCA_964604305.1 uncultured Thermotogaceae bacterium
ATCGAATCACCGGCATGTATTTGCTGGATTCTCTTTTAACCGGTAATTGGGAAGTATTCAAAGATGCGCTAAGGCATATTTTATTACCTGCTTTTTGTCTTGGTTTTCTTGCAACAGCATCTATCGCAAGAACCACAAGAGCCAGTATGTTGGATGTACTAAAACAAGAATATATCACTACCGCAAAGGCAAAAGGGTTGAAGAAAAACATCGTCATCAACCGACATGCTCTGAGGAATTCACTGATTCCCACTGTGACGATTATCGGTTTAACCTTTGGGAGTCTGCTTGAAGGAGCCGTTTTAACGGAAACGGTCTTTTCCTGGCCCGGACTGGGAAGATACATCACACAGGGGCTTCTGTTTCTGGATTACAATTCAGTAATGGGTGGAACGCTTTATATCGCCTTTGTTTATTCCATCGCTAATCTGGTGGTAGATATTTTGTATGCCGTTTTAGATCCAAGGATGAGGACGTGATTTTATGAGTAAATCAACGACAAAAACAAAAAAGACCGGATGGCTTCAATTAATGAAACCTTATTTCGAAGATATGAAACATACCATGTATCTTTGGAGAAGGAATAAATTAGCCATCGTTGGTTCGATTATCATCGCCGCTTTTTTATTGGTCGCTATTTTTGCACCACTTCTCACACCCTATCAGCCCGATGTGCAAAACCTTTCCAATAAGCTCTTACCACCAAGTTCTGAGCATCCATTCGGAACCGATCAGTTTGGGCGGGACATCATGTGTCGAATCATATACGGCTCCAGAATAGCCATACAGATCGTTTTGATTGTTACCATCATCAGTGGTTTAATAGGTGTTTCAGTGGGGGTAACCGCTGGATATTTCGGTGGCATTGTGGATGAAATCCTGATGAGGATCACCGATATGTTCCTGGCTTTTCCAAGACTGGTACTCGCCATGGCCTTTGCCGCAATGCTTGGACCCAATCTAACCAATATGATTATAGCGATTTCTTTGGTTAACTGGACGCCTTACGCCAGGATTTCTCGAGCTGAATCCCTTCGAGTAAAAGGACAGCCATACATCGAAAGTATCCGTTCCATGGGGGCCAGTAATTTCAGAATCATGTTTTCCCATGTACTTCCCATGACCATATCTCCCGTTTTGGTTCAATTAACGTTGAGAATGGGAACCATCATCATTACTGCAGCAGGACTCGGTTTTCTTGGTTTGGGAGCGCAACCACCCAGCCCTGAATGGGGTGTGATGGTAAGTGATGGAAGAAGTTATCTGATTGACCAGTGGTGGGTATCTACTTTCCCTGGATTGGCTATCGCCATCGTTGTTCTGGGATTTAATCTGTTGGGTGACGGTATCAGAGATATGATGGATCCGAGGCTGAGGAGGTAAAGATGATGGAGAAGAGAGGAAATTTACTGAATGTCTCAGATCTGGAAGTCGTTTTTTACACCTACAGAGGTGTGATTCAAGCCTTGAATGGTGTTGAATTATGGATGAACAAAGGGGAAAGACTGGGTATCGTAGGAGAAACCGGTTGTGGAAAATCCGTAACATCAAGAGCTGTCATGAATTTGATTGAAGAACCGGGTAAGATACTCAACGGCAGTGTCATGTTTGAAGATCGGGACATTTTAAAACTGAAGGAATCAGAAATCCGAAAAATCAGGGGAAATGAAATATCCATGATATTTCAAGAACCAAAATCATCATTGAATCCCGTTATGAACGTGGGTTTCCAAATTGCTGAAGTTTTAGGCAAAGTCCACAATAAATCAATCAAAAGCCAATATAAAGCTGCAGCGGAAATGCTGGAATTTGTGGGATTGGATTCTGAAAGGGTTCTGACCATGTATCCTCATGAACTCTCAGGTGGTATGGCACAACGTGTCATGATCGCCATGGGACTGGCACCAAACCCTAAATTATTGATTGCAGACGAACCCACATCCGCATTGGATGTGACCATTCAGGCACAAATTCTTGAGCTGTTGGATGAATTGGTAGAAAAAATGGGAAATGCCGTTATGATGATCAGTCATGATATGGGGGTTGTAGCCGAATTCTGTAATAAGATTTTAGTCATGTATGCGGGTAATTCTGCCGAATATGCCTCAACAGAAGATTTATTCAGAAAACCCATGCATCCATATACTACCGGCTTATTGAAAGCCGTCCCACAGATCGGGAGAACTGATGAATTGAAGGCCATCACCGGAACGGTTCCGGATCTTGTGGATCCACCATCAGGATGCCGCTTCCACAAAAGATGCCCGGAAACAATGAAGATATGTAAAAAAGAACGACCGTCTTTTATTGAAGTTGAAAAAGATCATTTTGTTGCTTGTCATTTATACAATAAAAAAGGCGGTGAAAAGAAATGAGTGAAAATCTACTTGAAATAAAGAACTTGGAAAAACATTTTAATCTCAAAAAAAGCATCTTTTCAAAAGTCAGGGTAGTACGTGCCGTTGATGATGTTTCTTTTTCCATTCCAAAAAACACCACCTATGCTGTGGTGGGGGAGTCTGGTTCGGGAAAAACAACTCTTGGGAGAGCCATTTTAAAACTCATTGAACCCACTGGCGGCCAAGTTATCATCAGAGGCGTCAACATCTTTGATCTCAGCAACAAAGACTTTATGGAGTACAGACGAAAGATGCAAGTTGTTTTCCAGGATCCCTACAATTCCCTTCATCCTAAAAAACTGGTCAAAACCATCATTGGAGAGGGTATGAAAATCCATTTCAAGGGAATTGGTGAAGAGGAAATCAGAAAAAGAATCAAAGAGGTGTTAGAACATGTAGGCCTGAGAGAAGAACATATGTTCCGCTATCCTCATGAATTCTCAGGCGGGCAGCGTCAGCGTATCGCTTTCGCAAGGGCTATTGTACTTAATCCCGAGTTCATCGTATTGGATGAGCCTACTTCCGCTTTGGACGTATCCGTTCAAGCCATGGTTTTAAAGATGCTCAAGGAGACAAAAAGGGATGAAAACCTCACCTATTTATTTATCACCCATGATTTATCAGTCGTAGACTATTTAGCCGATTATGTCGCGGTTCTTTACTTGGGACAAATCGTCGAGAAGGGTAAAAAAGACGATGTCTTTACAAAGCCTGCGCATCCTTATACGGAACTGTTATTGAATTCTAACCCTATTCCTAATCCATTTTTAAAACGGGACAAAATTATTGCAAAGGGAGAGATTCCAAGTCCTATCAATCCGCCGTCCGGATGTCGTTTCCACACCCGATGCAGATACGCTCAAGAAAAATGCAAAATAGAAGAACCGATAGAAAGAGAAATCGGGGATGGCCATATCATAAAGTGCCATTTCCCTCTTATATAACCAACAGGGGAGGTTGAACACATGCAGTTTTTATGTACACCATTGCCTGAGTCGATTGTCGATTGTGAACGGCAAGGAGAATATGTCTTAGCAGAAAAAAAGATAAAAGAATTTTTAAAAAAGGAAATTCCGGAACTCTTAAGGGATCGTCTGGAATATGAACTTTACCGAATAGGAAGGGTTAGAAAAAACTATCGATACAACGAAAAAGACGCAATCAAACAACTCAAGTCAGTGATAAAAGACATTAAGGATGATGAGTTTCACAAACTGGTTCAGGAAAAAAGATTGGACTATGTACAGCTTGACGGTAAATGCTTTTTTGAAAGAAGATTTGCAGAGAATTTGTGTTTTGCTGAGCCGGCCTATAATGAAAGAAAGGTCCCGGATGAGGAAAGGGAAGCGTCCAAACAACTTCTCCATAAAAGATTAGACGAATTGCTTCGGGGGGATTCCCCAAAGGCTTATCGGGTTAGAGGTGCCTTTACTAAAAAGCTGGTAAAGGCTCCCGAGAAGTCCACTGTCGTCAAATGTTGGTTGCCTTTACCCAAATCAGATTTACAGCAACGGGTATCTTCTACTATCAAGACTTCCATGAAAGACTTCACGGTATCCAGAAATAATCATCCGCAACGAACACTTTTCACACAAAGACCTTATAATCAATCTGAAGAAATATCATTCCGTGTGGAATTTGAATACAGAATCACTGAAATCATATCCAATGTAGATCCCCAGCAAGTGACTGTTCCCAAGATAAACATGGATGCTTATCTGCAAGAGCAGCTTCCTCATATTGTCTTTACACCCTATCTGAGTTATTTGGCAGGACAAATCAAAGGGGATGAAAAGAATCCTTATTTAATCGCCAAGCAAATTTATGATTGGATTACCTTGAATGTGAAATATTCATTCATGAAAGAATATAAATTCTATGAGGATCTTTCCACCTACGCAGCCGTTAACCTAAAAGGAGACTGTGGTGTACAGGCCTTATTATTTATCACTTTGTGCCGTCTTTGTGGTGTCCCTGCTCGATGGCAATCCGGATGGTATGCCAATCCCATTACTCCTGGTAATCATGATTGGGCTTTTTTCTACTGTGAACCTTATGGATGGCTCCCGGTAGATTGCTCTTTTGGCGGAGCCAGAAGGGACAAAGAAGAATACCGTGAGTTTTACTTTGGCAATCTGGATGCCTTTAGGATGGTGACGACAACTGGATTCATGGCTCCGTTTTTCCCTGAAAAGAAATACATTCGCAATGACCCGTATGATAACCAAACAGGAGAAATGGAAACGGATACCGGTGCAGTGGAAGACGAAGATACAGTTAGTATCAAAGAGATCATTGAGTTTGAAGAAATTTCGGAAAACAAGGAAAGGGATGAAAAATCATGAGCGTGATAAAGAATCTGCAGTTTAAGGCTGAAGAATTTGAATACGAGATACCGTTTCACATCACCAACAGTGTGGCCACATCTTCAAAAGTCATTACCGTTGAGTTGTCGCTGGATAACGGTGTTGTCGGACTGGGTCAGGCATCACGGTCTTTCCGTGTGAATGGAGAGGTTTTTGAAGGGCTTTTGAAATACAAAGATGAAATACTGGATAAAATCAACGGACTGGATGTCAGAAATTATCGAAGGGTCTTTGACCAGATCGATAAATTTTCAAGAACCGCTCCCAGTTTAAAAGCGGCCGTTCAATTTGCCGTTCTGGACGGACTCAGCCAAACGGTTAATTTGCCCGTATACCAGCTTCTCGGTGGAAGAAAAGACTTTATTGAAACGGATTTAACCATTGGTATCGATAATTTGGAAACAACGGTTATCCGGGCAAAGGAGGCATTTGACAAAGGATTTACCACCTTAAAACTCAAAGTAGGAGAAGATCTGAATCACGATATCGATCGAGTTCTCGCCGTTTCAGAAGCCACCAAGGGCGCCGGCTATATCGTAGATGCCAACTTGGGGTATACCGCCAAAGAAGCGATTCAGTTTGCTGATCAGATGTATAAAAACGGTGTCAACATTCGAATCTTCGAACAACCTGTGGATGTATACGATTTTGACGGCATGAGACTGGTGAGAAATAATTGTCATTATCCGGTAGGGGCAGATGAAACCTGTAAAACCAAATATGATGCCCTGCGATTAGTTCGGGAAGACTGTGTGGATTATATCAACATCAAATTGATGAAATCCGGCCTTTCTGATGCCTTGGCAATTGTGGAAATCGCCCAAACGGCAAACAAAAAACTGATGATTGGTTGTATGGGAGAAGGCGGGATTGGTATAGGACAAAGTGTCCATTTTGCATGCGGTACAGGGGCATTCACCTATCATGACTTAGACTCTTGCTTCTTGTTGAAAGAACCACAACAATTCCGGTTTAGAGCCAATGGCAATAAGTTGTATCCCACATTATAAGTGATAATATGTACTGCTATCTAGATGGAAACCTAACGGACAAAGATCAGAAGAATATTAGAATAGAGAACAGGGGCTTTACCTTTGCTGATGGCTTGTTTGAAGTCATTCGCATTATTGATGGCATTCCCTTGTTCTTAGAAGACCATCATAAGCGAATGAAAGAAAGCGCAGCGTTTTTAAAAATACCGTTCCCTTATACCTCTGAAGCGTGTTATCAACAGTCGATGGAATTAATCGAAAAGAATCAACTCTACGATGGTGAACTTTACTGGGAATTGACACGAGGTGATGATGCATATCGGGAACATGGATTTCGTGATGAGCATCAGGGAACTTTTGCCATCCTTACCATTCCTTTAAGGCATATCAACTCCGAAAATTGGGAAAAAGGTGTATCCTTAACCCTTTACCCGGATTTAAGACATCAATTGTGCGAACATAAAACGATCAATTTGTTGGCCAATTGCATGGCAAAGAATTTTGCCTACTCTCAGAAAAGCTACGATTCCATGATGTTCCGTGTAGATGAAAAGAAAAGAAAATACATCACGGAGGGAGGAAGTTCAACCTATTTCTTTGTGAAAGATGGGATTATTGCAACACCTGAAATCGACAACATCCTTCCTGGAATTACAAGAAAAAAAGTCCTTGCAATCTGTAAAGAAGCCCAAATACCCGTTGTTCAAAGAAGGGTATTTTTAAATGAGATCAAGCATGCAGAGGAAATCTTCCTGGCCAGCACAGTTTCTAAAGTTATGCCGGTCAATAAAATTGGGGAAAAGTTCTATCCGGTTGATGGCAAAATCACTCGAACACTCATGAGTTCATTTGCTCAATTAGTTGAAAAAGAAATTGAAGCGAAAAGGAACATCAGCCATGTCTAAATTCAAACTATACAAAGACCTTCATTTATATGCCCCTGAAGAAGTAGGTAAAAGAGATATACTCTTATACGCAGACAAGATTGTCAAGATTGCCAAGACAATCGAACCTCCCTTTGACCAGGAAACCGAAATAAAAGATTATTCTGGTTATCTTTGCTTCCCGGGATTTGTTGACGGCCATGTCCACATCATCGGTGGTGGTGGCGAAGGGGGCTTTTTCACCAGGACTACACCACAATGTGAAATGGACTTTTTCAAATCAGGAACAACAACAGTCATAGGTGTTTTGGGAACAGACGGCATCACAAGAACCCATCGGGAACTCTTGGGACAGGCGAGAAAATTCACACATAACAAGCTTAAAACCTTTCTCATGACCGGAAGCTACGCCTTACCTTTGGTAACACTTTTAGATGATTTACAGGAAGACATCGTCTTTATACCCGAATACATTGGTATTGGTGAAATCGCCATTTCCGATCATAGAAGCTCCGGCATTACGATAGATGAGTTCAGACGTATACTCTTAAAAGCCAGGGTTGCCGGAATGCTTTCAAGTAAATCCGGCAAGGCTATTATACACGTAGGCGCTGTGAAAACAGGGTTGGATTTGCTTAGAGAAGCTGTCGCTCTTGGAGATATTTCACCTCATCAGATGCTTCCCACTCATATTAACAGAACACCACAAACGCTGCGGGAAGGAAAAGACTGGATTGAAAATTACGGGGGTTATATCGACTTCACAGCAGGAGAAAAGTCCATAGAAGGTATCAGCTCCCTTCTCAATGAAAATATCCCGGTAGAAAATATTCTATGTTCTTCAGATGGCTGGGGATCCATGCCGGTTTTCGATGAAAAAGGTAACTTTGTCTCTGTTAAAACAGCCCCGGTAGATACATTATATAAGGCTTTCAAACATCTATCTAAAGAAAATGGCCACTCAATAGAAACATGCTTGAAGATTTTCACTTCCAACGTGGCGGATTTCTTCGGTATCTCAAAAGAGGGGTACGGATACATTCGAAAGGAAGGCGTTGCCAGTTTTGTTATAGCTGATAAAACTTTAAAAATAAAAGAAACCGTTTCACAAGGTGAAACAGTCTTTCAACAATAAAAAAACGGGCCTTAAGCCCGTTTTTTTATTCGCTCACAATTTAAAACTGCATCGATATCAAAATGTCAAGATAATCTATTTCCCAGATTTCAACTTCGTTAAATGGTGCAATCCCCAAGAAAATCAGATATTCTCCGTAAACATAGCCTTCCCAATCCGATTCTGAATAAACGCTGATCCATCCTTTATATCCACTAAAATCCATTTCATAGGTGATCAAACTACCAT
>CAZRYM010000092.1:0-7961 GCA_964604305.1 uncultured Thermotogaceae bacterium
ATACAAATTAACCATTAACACCATTGATTTGGGTGGAGGTCGTGCGATTAGATTTGCTGTAGAAGTAAATCATACCACGCATTCAACCATGCTCTCTAGTTCAATAATCTATTACACATCCAATTACGGAGCAGCTAATGAAACGTGGAAAGAAGGCGTCTGGTCAGGAACAATGCTAGACAAATAAGTTATTAACAGTATCTATAAAATAGGGCGATGTTTAATCGCCCTGTTTTTTTATCAGCTAAACAAAAAAATCTTTATTTTCCACAACGGAGTTCTGAAACATGTTTAAAAAACTGAGATTTTCAATCTTTATCATCGATATTATCTTTCTTTGGTTCATTTATTTCGCTGCGCAAAAGACGCTTTATAATGGCCGTCTTACAAGTTTTTTATTGTACGCATCTCTAATGATGCTCTTTTACATTTCCTTGAGGGGGTATGATTTTTTTCGAATCCACTCTCCCAGATGGACTATGATCTCTTTTTCCATTGCCCTTTTTTTAAGTCTTTTCTTCAACACCTTTTTGGCTCTTATCTTTCAACTCAATATGAATATGGATACTTGGGGTGTCCTTTTGTATTTTCTTATTTTTGTCAACCTCTTTAACCCTACATTTTTTCGCTTTTTCGCTGCAAGACAGAAAGAATCCATCATTTTACCCGAGGATATCAACCATATTATTTTGAGTCATATTCAAGAAGAGGAGTTTTTAGAACCGGTTCTGATAAAAGGAGAAAAGGTCAAAAGAGAATTTGGCTTCTATCAGAAACTCTCAAGTTGTCTTGGGGAACTACCAAAAGAGATTTATGAACAAATGGATGGGCAGCTCTTCGAAAAGCATTTATCTTCCAAAAAGATCACCAGGATTCTGGTCAGAACGATCGATCTCATCCTTTCAATTGTTTTCTTCATCTTAGCCGCACCTTTTCTACTAATTTGTTCACTTTGTCTTCTTCTTTTTCAGGGGAAGCCTGTCCTATACAAACAAGAACGTATTGGTAAAGCAGGAAAGCCTTTTATCTTGTATAAATTCCGAACACTCACCCAGGGAGAAGCAAAAGTTACAGATATAGAAAAAGACCACATGGAAAGAAGCACATCAATCGGCAAGTTCTTGCGTTCCCTCAGGCTTGATGAATTACCACAGTTGTTCAATTGCATCAAAGGCGATATGTCTTTGGTGGGACCACGTCCGGAAATGCCTTATTTTCATGAGCTATGTAAAAAAGAAATTCCCAATTACACAAAAAGACTCCTGGTGAGACCCGGAATCACAGGATGGGCACAAACCATGTATAAACGTTCCGATACATTGGAAGAATACCGAATTAAAACCGGTTATGATTTTCACTTTCTCTTGCATTATTCTATTGGGATGTATTTCACATCATTATTATACACATTGGACACACTGGTTTATCGAAAGGAATAAAAACGTCCCTCTCGGTAAAAAGGGACGTTCAAAAAAGGAGGTTTCTCTTACATGGCGTAAACTGCCGTTGTTTGCCTTTCGGGAATCTCTTTTAGCACTCCCTCTTTTATTTCAACTTTTCGGTTTCCATATGCCTCTGCAAAATCCATGTTATGAGTGATCATCATCACTGTGACATCCAACTCTTCGTTGATCATCTTCGTTAAATCCATAACCCTTCTGGCACTTTTTGGGTCAAGAGATGCTGTATGTTCGTCCAACAGGAGTACCTCCGGATTGGTGATTACAGCCATAACCATAGCCAATGCCTGTTTTTGTCCTCCTGAAAGTTCTCCTACAACTGTATCCAGTCGATTCTCCAATCCCATTTTCAAATGTTCCAATAATTCCAAGGCCTTGGGATCGATCCGGCTGAACGTCAATCCTCGATTGCCTTTTTTGGAAGCTATCTTAAGATTTTCTCGGATGGTCAGATTGGAAAATACACCGGAATCGGGATTCTGGTACACCCTGCCAATCAGGTGTGCCATTTTGGAAATAGAAGGCTTTTTGATGGGTTTATCTTTGAGATAATATTCCCCTGTGGTGGGTTTTAACTTTCCGAGAATAACGTTTAACAATGTAGATTTTCCGGCACCGTTTGAACCAACTATCACCACAAAATCACTTTTATCCGCCTGAAGATTTACCTCTTTCAAGGCCATGTTTTCGTTATCCTGTCCCTGATTATATATAACGGTTATATTTTCGAGTCTGAGCATAATGATTTCACCTTACCCTTCAATTGTTTTCTCTTTTTTGGATTCTTGATCATGCTGAAAGCGATTACACTGATAATAAACAAAGCAGTCAATAGTTTCATATCGCTTGCCCTGAATCCAATTTTATAGCCATAACGCATCACAAGCGCCAATATGGATTGATAGACAACGCCTCCGATGATGGGTGCCACGAGACCAAACAACGGTTTAAATCGTCCAAAGATAATCTCTCCCACCATCACCATCGCCAGACCGGTGATGATCATTCCTTGTCCCATAGTAACGTCTGCAAATCCACTGTACATGGCAAACATTCCTCCCGAAAGGGCCACTAATACATTTGCCAGAGACAGCCCAAAAATACTGATAAAATCCCTGGACATACCAAATGCCTCTACACCTTCCGGATTACTTCCGAAACCTCTCAATACTGTCCCCAAATCCGTCTTTAGGAA
This sequence comes from uncultured Thermotogaceae bacterium, assembly GCA_964604305.1. Lineage (GTDB taxonomy): Bacteria > Thermotogota > Thermotogae > MWEM01 > MWEM01 > JASUTC01. Next base: position 2,656 of record CAZRYM010000092.1, read on the forward strand.
AATAAATAAGACGATGATAATGGAGACCACCACCAATAGTATCGTCATTAAATCCGATCCGTCTCTGAGATTGTCAAAGATATTCATGATAGAGGATTTTTGAAAGCTCTGGGCTTGAGTTTCTTCCGGAACTTCTACCTGGGTTTCTTCTCTTGCAACATCCCCGAATAAGTCCGCAAGGGGATCCTCTCCACTGATGTCTTCATAGTTCGTTAATTTGGTTTCAGACCTGGTAATGGGGATGGGTAAATTGGGACCTTCCATCACTCGAATGTTAATGGAATAAAGCATGGTCATCACTAATATTCCTGCCAACAAGACGTGCACTTTTAATTTTCTAAATATCAGACCGGTTATCAGGCCCGCCAGCCCTCCCAATACCATTGCGATCAGGAGAGCCATAAGCGGGTTCAAACCGAGAACAATTAACCCTACCGTTACGGCACCGCCAAGGCCAAAAGAGCCTTCTACGGTTAAATCGGGCATATCCAATATTCTAAATGTCAAAAATACACCGATTCCGGTAATGCCAATAATAATTCCCTGTTCGATGATTGCTATCATTTATCCATCTCTTCCTCTACACCATTTTCAAGTATGATGTTAGCCCTTGAAACAACGTTTGCCGGGACTTCAATCCCAATCTCATTGGCAAGATCCAAATCAACGTAAAGAATCAAAGAATCAGCGCTAATAAGCCTGGATTCAATTTCAGCCACCGGAATACCTGTCAGCAGTTTATAAACAATTTCTCCCGTTTCCAAACCGGCGTTGTAGTAATCAAATCCAAATCCAAGAACTCCACCACCTCTGGCGATATCGATATCACCTGCCATAATAGGAACTTGAGCGGTCTTTGCAGACTTTGCAATGGCTGCAATACTGGATGCAGCTGTGTTGTCCGTTCCGATGTAAATAAAGTCAACAGAGGAAACAACGGCGTTTAGCGCATTGATCATCTCAGAGGTGTTACTGCCAATAATTTCCACCAGTTCCATTCCCAATTCATCACAGGTTTCTTTAGCACTGTTACGAATCGACACGGAATTTGCTTCACTGGAGTTGTAGATAATCCCAACGGTTTGGGCTTCCGGTAGAACCAGTTTCATCAATCTGATCTGTGTTCTTACAGGAGTCATATCACTGATTCCACAAACATTTCCACTGTTTTTACCCAGTTTTTCTACCAGTGAAGCCCCCACCGGGTCCGTCACTGCGGAAAAAACAACAGGAATGTTCTTCATGGCGTTTGCACAAGCCTGAGCAGAGGGTGTGGATATGCCAACCGCTACATCCAAGTTGCTGTTTGAAAATTGTTTGGCGATGGAAACAGCTGTGTTCATATCTCCCTGTGCCGTCTGATAAAGTTCTTCAAAATCTTCTCCAAGGATCAAGCCATTTTCCTCCAGCTTATCCAAAATCCCCTGTCGAACAGCTTCAAGGGCTGGATGTTCAACGATTGCTGTAATGCCAATCCTGTACATTGACAGGCCAACAGTTAAAAGTAGTGCCGTTAATACGAGAATTGCAAGTAGTCTTTTCATCTTCGTTACCTCCGGATTTTAAAAAATAAGAAAAAATAAAAAAAACAACAAAAAAAGAGGGCACCCTTCTTCGGATGCCCTCTTTGGATCTACTTGTGGTTTTACTTTTATGTTGAAACCGACAAGTTCCTCCAAGAGGGCACTTGCCAATAAAAATAAAAATATGCCTTATTAAAATTTTCGATTAATCCTTTATCGAAAACCATCATCTTTCTCCTTTAAATTCAGTTATTAATTTATAGCATAAAAAAACTAAAATGTCAAATGTTTAATATTTTTTGTTGTGAACGCTATTGATCTTTCTCTTTTTCCTTGCCGTTTTCAATCAAAAGATCAGCTCTTGCAATAACATTTTCAGGTATTTCCAACCCAATCTCATTGGCAAGATCCAAATCAAGATAAAGGGTCAAAGAATCAACACCCATCAGTCTGGATTCAATCTGAGAAACTTCTATACCTGTTAATAATTGATATACAATCTCTCCCGTTTCCAGTCCGGCATTGTAGTAATCAAAACCAAATCCAACTACACCACCATCTCTTGCAACAATGATATCGCCGGCCATGATGGGAACTTGAGCGGTCTTTGCAGACTTTGCAATGGCTGCAATACTGGATGCGGCCGTGTTGTCCGTTCCTATATAAAGAAAGTCAACTGAGGAAACAACAGCGTTTAGCGCGTTGATCATCTCAGACGTGTTACTGCCAATAATTTCCACCAACTCCATACCCAATTCATCACAGCTTTCTTTGGCGGTGTTGCGTATGGAAACAGAATTTGCTTCACTGGAATTGTAAATAAACCCAACGGTTTGGGCTTCCGGCATGATCAATTGCATCAAACGGAAATGTGTTCTCACAGGGATCATATCGCTGATACCAACCACATTACCTGTGTTTTTTCCCAATTTGCCTATGAGTGATGCACCTACCGGATCGGTCACAGCAGAAAAAACAACGGGGATGTCTTTCATTGCATTTGCACAGGCTTGAGCAGAAGGAGTAGATATCCCCAAGACTAAATCCAAGTTACTGTTTGAAAATTGTTTAGCGATGGCAACAGCCGTATTCATATCTCCCTGTGCTGTCTGATAGAGCTCTTCAAAATCCTCCCCGGCTTTCAAACCGTATTCAGCCAGTTTATCCAAAACCCCCTGTCGAACGGCTTCCAGAGCGGGATGTTCCACAATTGCCGTAATACCAATCCTGTGCATGGACAGGCCAACTGTTAATACCAATGCTGTTAAAACCAGAATTGCAAGTAGTCTTTTCATCTTCATTACCTCCATTTTAAAATAAAAAAAGAGGATACCCTTTTGGATACCCTCCTGAAACCTGTTAGTGGTTTTTTACTACTGCGACAAAACCGACAAGTTCCTCCAAGAGGGCACTTGCCTATAATAATAGTAAGAAGACACTTTATTTAAATGTTCAATTACACGCATTTTGAAAACCATTGTTTTCTCCTTTGTGTTGATAAACATTAATATCATAAAAAGGCGAAAATGTCAAATGGAGTTGAAAAAATGGTAAGATTTAATGGTACAAATGATTATGTTAAAAAAACGAGGTGAAGAGTGTGCAGGTTGTTATTTTAGCCGGTGGAAGCGGGGAGAGGTTTTGGCCCCTTTCCACGACAAAAACTCCGAAACAGTTCTTAAAACTGTTTGGCAATAAAAGTCTGATTCGACATACCTATGAGCGTTTAGCTGGAGAAGTGTCTCCTGAAGATGTGTATGTAGTGACTTCTATTCAGACAAGAGAACATACCATGGCGGTGATTCCCGAAATCCCGGAAAAGAATATCTTTGGAGAACCTTTCAGGAGAAATACGGCTGCCGCCTGTTTTACAGGTACGTTAATGGCCGATGATTCTTCTCCCATTTTAGTCCTTCCTGCAGATCATAAAATTGAAGAAAAGGATGTGTTTTGGGATTATTGTAAAAGAGCTGCAGAATCCCTGAGCAAATTGGGAGGCTTATATACATTTGGTATCAAACCCACAAGACCGGAAACGGGTTATGGTTACATAGAGCGGGGTGATAAGGCGGACAATGACGTTTATCATGTAAAGCAATTTCATGAAAAGCCACAATTGGAAGAAGCAAAAGGGTATCTTAACAGTGACCGTTTTTACTGGAACAGCGGTATGTTTCTTTGGACAAGGCAATCTTTTATGAGTGAAATGAAGAAAAACGCCAAAGAAATCTATAACGCCTTAATTAACATGAATCTCTATCAGGAAGCAAGCGTAAAAGACTGTTATGAAAAGTCACCGGGAATCAGTATAGATTACGCTTTGATGGAAAAGTCCGATCAAGTTAAAACCATCCCTATTTCAATCAACTGGTCGGATGTTGGCAGCTGGGAGTCGGTAAAAGAACTTGAAGGAAATTCTACAGAAAATGAAAAAACGTGCCTTGTAGATTCTGAAAATGTGTATATCCGATCTAATTCAGGCAAGAAAATCGCAGTTGTAGGCTTGAATGATTTGATTGTGGTTGAAACACCGGATGGGATTCTAATTTGTAATGACAGCAGTTCTCAAAAGGTTAGAGAAGCTGCTCGGAAATTTAATGGTTAGATTATCATTTAAAATGATGTTGCCGTTAGAACGTTTAGACCCCCCACCCCAGTTGGGGGGACCCCCCCGGAGAGGGGGAATTTTTGTGTGTAAGGACTTAGAATATGAGCCAATTCCACAGAATCCAATGGATTCATGAACGACTTGTAAAAAAAGAATATCCCAACTGCAAGGATATTTCTCAAACCTTTGAAATATCACGCAGACAGGCCTTGAGGGATATGGATTATTTGAGGTATTCACTCAATGCACCGGTTGAATATAATCGGGGAAAAAGCGGATATGAATACAATGAGCCGTTTTCGCTACCCACTTTTTTCCTAAGGGATCAGGAGAGGGAACGTCTGGAATATCTGGCCTCCCAATACGCCATCATGCCCGGGAAAAATTCCAAAGAATTATCTGCCCTCTTTCAAAAAATCGCCGGTGAACGCATTGAAAAAGGAAAAGATCTACTGCTCAATTCAACAGATTTTGAAGACATCGTCGGAAAGGCCATCGCCTACAACCGAAAATTGAATATCTCCTATCAGAAAGCTCATGGCGAACCAGAAGAAAGAACCATCGATCCTTACCGTCTTTTCTTGCGCAATAAAAAGACTTACTTATTTGCTTTTTGTCAAAAAAGATTGGATTTCAGAATCTTTCTCTTGGAAAGAATCAAAAGCCTGGAAATTTCTGAACAAGCTTATTCTTTCCACGAAGATTTTTATGAAAATTATCAATTAACCGCCTTGTCTTTCACAAGGCAACAAAAATACAGAGCACGCATATTTTTTTCTCTTAAACCCGATCTAAAAAGATTTACCCAGCCTCACTGGGACGAAGTGAACAAAACCCTTAGCTTCAGCTTTGTGAAATCTTCCAACCTGTTTCAAAAGCTTGTGAATTTAGACCTTGACCAACCCGGTTTTACTTTTACAATTCTGTCCCCCAACTGGCTGAGAGAAAAATTCAAATCGAGACTTCAAAACTTCATCCACAATATTTAATGCGACATCATATGTCACCCCGGATTTTTTATAATTAATTGACACTTAAAAATATGGAGGGATTTGCAATGAAAAAAGGAGAAAAAACGATGTTGGGAATGACGTGGATGTCCTATCTGGGATCGGCTTACGGCTGTTTAAAACAATCGGGATTATGGGATGGTGAAATGGACGAACTTTTTGGAT
>CAZRYM010000093.1:0-7686 GCA_964604305.1 uncultured Thermotogaceae bacterium
GGGGAACACTATTTGGAACTGCCTTTGCATAAAGTTCCAGCATTGGATTTGCATCAATGATAGGAAGGAATAATTCGTTTGTGGTCAGATCTGCTCTTACAGGAGGGAGGCCTGTCATTTCAAACCATAATCTATCATGTTCCGGATTTGAGTAAACCCATTTCATGAATTCCCAGGCAGCCTCTTTATTTTTTGAATTCTTAAACATGACCATGCCTTTGGTGTCGGCAAACGTCTTCACAGCCTTATCGGCCGGATAGTCATCGGGTACAGGCGGATAGCTCATAACGATCTTATCCGGAAAGATTTCAGGGAACATATTTTGGGCTTCTGGGATTGACCAGGGGCCCATTAACTGTCCAGCAAGATGTCCGGTATATAAGGGGTTGTCCATCATATCCGTTGATGTCCATCCCTCATCAAAGAGTTTTTGTCCAAATTCAACAACCTTTATCCCCGCTTCGTTGTTGAAAATCGCTCTGTTTCTTTCAACGTCAATATAGGGTTTACCATCACTTGCTGCATAATACAATGTGATAAAGTCAAACCATCTGTCCCACCAGTTTCTTCCCTTTAAATACTCTATAGCATATTTTTCTTTTGGTTTGCAGAACTTTTCAGCCAGTTCATAGATATCCGAGTAAGTCCTTGGGGGAGAGTCAAATCCTGCTTCTTTTAAAATGTCTGCTCTCCACCAGAAAAGCATTGGATTGGAATAAATGGGAAAAACATAAAATTTACCGGAGAAATCCCAGCCCTTTATTCCCTCTTCTGCCTTTCTAGTTCTAACCAATTCTTCAAAACCATTTAGGGTATTAAGGGCGACAAGTTGATCTGCCTCGATCAGTTGGGCAGCAAAACCACTGAAAATATTCGTGCAAAGATCTGGAGCTTTATCGGTAACAATAGCGGTTAAGATGGCTTCTTCAGAGCTCCCGGATGCTGGAATCGTTTTCCATTCTACTTCAATATCCGGACGTACTGTTTTCCATTCTTCGAGAATAACCTTCCAAAACTGTTCCTGATACATATTGGGTGCTGTCCATAATGTTATCTTTTCCGCCATAAGCGGAGTCACAATGATACAAATAAGGATAAATGTGAGTAATAATCTTTTCATGTTGCACACCTCCATTTATTTTTCAACTGCATGATCGCAGAAGTTTTATTCGCTATTACCTGCAACTTTCCCTTTTGATGAATGTCGTGTGTAATGAAATCTTTACAGGGTGAATATTCTCATCATAGAGTAATTGCCTGAGTCGGTCTACAGCCAAATCTCCCATTTCGTATTTATATACCTTAACTGTTGATAATGCGGGCTTCAAAATTGAAGAGAACAACATGTCATCAAAGCCTACTACAGCAATGTCGTCCGGTACCTTATAGCCTTCTGCAAGTAAGTAAGTTAAGATCTTTTTGGCCATATTATCATTTCCTGCGAAGATACAGTCCGGAATTCCTGTATGTTTTATTATCTGGGGGATTATGATATTAAAATCATCGTTAATATCATCGCACAAAAATGTCCGTGGAAAAAAACCGTGCATTTGCATGCCATCCACGTACCCGTCAAATCTGTCTTTAAATCCATAGTGAGACAAAGGGCCATGAATATGATAAATCTTTTTATACCCTTGTTCGATGAGATAATCAATGCAACTGATTGCTCCATCATAACCGTTTGAGACAATAGAGTCCAATGAATATCCCTTTAAATGCTGATCTATTAATACAAAGGGTTTCTTTGTTTGTTTGTACTGTTGGATATCATCTGTTGTGAAGTCCCCGCCGACTAAAAGAAAACCATCACATTCCTCAAAGTTAACTGTAGAAAGATTTTCTAAAACAAAAAGTTCCATCTTAAAACCGTATTTTTCTGCCTTATCTTTTATGCCTTTATAGACGATGGAATAAAAACCATCACCAGAAAACAATTTTTCTTCTCTTTTTTCAAAATTGATGATTCTTTTGCTGAAAACAACACCAATTCTGTGTTTTTTTCTCCTTGCCAGAACAGAGGCTGTTTTGGAGGGTTGATATCCCAATTCTTCAATAACCTGATTGACAATTTTTTTTGTTTTATCGGATACATAACCTTTACCGCTTAAAACACGTGATACAGTTGCCGTCGATACACCTGCTAGTTTTGCCACTTCTACGATACTTGACATCAAGGCCTCCTTCTATTGATGTAAACGTTTACATAATTATACATAGAAATTATATGGGAAACTATCTCAAAGAGAGACTAAAAACGACATATACAGTCCATTATTTGCGATTAGGCTGAAAAATTACTGTTATTTAAATGATTAATGAAAATATCGAAAGCTTACTAATTCTTTTAAAGGAATCGGCAAGAAAGCTATTATATTCTTTTAAATACAGATGTTTTTTTGAATCTTAACTGATATACATTAAATTTAGTCTAATATGGCATATATTCGTGTTTGTTTTCAGTAATAAAAGATTATATCATTAAAATGTTGTGAAAGCGTTTACATAATAAACTTAAAAAATTTTAGTATTTAAGAAGGAGGAGTATGCAATGAAGGGAAGAGTTATTTTAACGTTGTTACTCGTTTTACTCATGGGGTATGCCTTTGCTGAAACATTTGAAATTCAAGTCAATGCCAAAATGGAAACGGGGAAAGAGATTCCCTATGGGTATTTCATGTATGAGCTTTTAGATATTGTGCCGGAGGATTTTGATGCCAATTGGGACTCACTTACCGTTCAGAATTTAGACGGTGATATTATTAAACATCAAATCGATGATCTTGACGGAGACGGGAAATTATCCGCTCATGATCAACTAACCTTTTTTATGAAAGAACACTGTAAGATTGTTATCAGTGATGATTGGTCTTTGTATGCAGAAGAATATGAACCGGTTTTGACAGTAACAGATCAGGATGGCGAATTTATAGTATCCGGCGGAGAATTAAAGAGCGATGTCAAAATAGATAATCACGGTTTTGCAAATTATGTCAATTACAAAGGTAACGAAGAAGCCGCTTACAACGAATTGGGAATATTAAGAATAGCCGGTTGGAAAGGAAGCACCTTTTGGGCGGATGGAGATCTTGGAAATAAACATGAAGAAAAAACCTCCTATAATTTCAATGTTAATTCTCTTGAAATGGCTGGTAATGGACCAGTTGGAGCTACATTTATTGCAGACCTTCAGTCTCAGACATTTGTAGGTGTTCATCAGATTGTGATAACCACTGTTCTGGCAAATGGGGAAATTTTTGTTGAAACCAATGTGGTTTTTGAAACTTATACTGATTTAATGAAACTACAATTGATGTCTACCAAAGCTTTAACAAATATCGACATGGATACAACGATGCATATCATGCCTCTTCCCAGAAGGCTTGTCTTTGCAGAACAACTTAATATAACTCCTTTTGATTATTGGTATGAAAGAGATGCCATCGAATATGTGAACGGCAAACCGTATGTTGTCTTCAATGCCTTGGATGCCATGAAACCCTTATGGTGGGGCGCAACATACATCTTCTCTTCTTCTGAAGCTTGGAGGGCCAATTATTCTGAGTCTTTAGATGCCTGTGCGTATGCTTTATCCATTGAAAAACCCCTCGTCTATTCTGATTTCTTTGATTTTGTGATGGGAAACTCCTGGGTCTATGAAAGCAGGGAATTTCGTGATGGATTATTCAGATGGATGCCAGGGGAATTTAATGCATTTGAAGCAACTGAAGGAATAGTGACAACGGAAGCTGAGGCGAATGTTGCCCATTTCTTCCCGGGAGATAATGTAGTTTTCAGAAGAATTTATGGATTAGAAGAATTTGAGACAGTCGCTGAAGCAATTGAATATCTTGAAAAAAGAGCAACGGAGATCGAATCCGTTTATATGACAAAATGATTTTCGAATAAATCAAAAATGGGGAGTGTACGATAACTCCCCATTATAATTGAAGGTGTAAATATGATGAGAAAATACACACCCATTACAAGAATAATGATCTTTATTATGTTCCTCTTATTTTTTTCTTTCTCTTTTTCAAGTGAAATTATTAATGATGAAAATCATTTGATGTTTTTAAGAGAGACCTTTAAGATCGGTGAAGAATATGCTGTGGGTTATGTTATATATGCAGACACAAAAGCAGGACAGTTTGTGCACGCGCGAGCGCCTGGAGAGGGAATAACCTGTGTGGATGACACTGCAAGAGCAGGCATTTACTTCTTACGGAGGTATGATGACCATTTTAATAACGACCCTGAAATGGCTGAACGTTATAAAACTCTTGCCTTGGAAACGATTGACTTTTGCGGACATTTTAGAACAATGGAAGGAGATTATTATAACTTTCTCTTTGAAGATGGACAAATCAACAAAAATGGCATTACAAGTCGTCCTTCCAAAAGCTGGTGGGCGTTGAGAGCTCTCTGGCTGTTGTCTGAATCTCTAAATATTATTTCAGATGATGAAGAATTTGATAAGTCCTATTATTACCAGCAAGCTGTTCAAACGGCTCTTCTTTTTAAAAGTGAACTGGACACTAATGGCTTAATTCGAGGATACACAGACATTTCTTCTCTTTATGTTATTGGATTGGCAAATTTGTACCGTTATTCAAAAGATAACCAGTTAAAAGCGGTTTTAGAAAGCGTCTCTGATGGTATTATTGATAAACAAAAAGACATACTCTTTAGAAAAATCATTGATGAGGGGCAAGAAGACTTCAATTTTCACAGCTGGGGGAGTCGACAGGTACAGGCACTTGCAATGGCCTATGAAATCACCGGAAATAAAAAATACTATCAGGCAGCTTGCGATATGGCGGATGGACTTTATTCGCATATGATAAATCTTGGTCCACTGTACGAATACAATGCTTCAAATATCTCACTATTTCCCCAAATCGCATATGGAACAGAGGCAGCTGTCTCCTCTTTATATTATCTTTATCAAGCAGAAGGCGAGGAAAAATACGCCATCATGATGGCTTTACTCCACGGTTTTTTCAATGGCAACAATCATTTGAGCAGAAAGATGGTGGGAGAAAACGGAGAAGGATACGATGGACTTGAAAGTGTTTTCATCAACAGAAATGCAGGAGCAGAATCAACGATTTCTTTCCTTTTAAGTCAAGGGTTGATTGATCGAATCCCTGAAGGATTTGCGAACTATTCATTGATAACGCCTTTAAAAAGAAGTGTGCCTTTGCTTATTAACATAGATAATATGAATCCCGGTCTATCCAATGTTGAAAACAGGGTAGAAAGTGGGATGTCCGGACTGGCTGGAACTACTTTCAAATTAAGAGATTTAAAAGTAATTTCTCCTGGGGATTATGAAGTCTACCTTTTGGGGGATAGATTAAAGAATGGAATTTGTTCGATAACCATTTCAGGGACAACAGTTTTTGTAGAAACAGGAGAAACTGAATCACCTATCTTCCTTGGAACAGTAAAAAAAACTGATTCCGAAACTGATACAGACACCAAGATCATGCTTACTGCCAAATTCCAAGAGGATGCCTTTTTGAATCAACTGTTCTTTCTTCCGGTCATTGAATACCAGATTTACTCAGAAAAGGATTCAAATCAACATCGATTATGGGCTTTCAATACAAACGGAAAAGAGTCAATTTCTTTTGATTTGTTTGGAATGGAACATGAGATTGCCCCATTATCTTTCCTGTTTTCAGATGTTTCGGTTCAAGTACAAGAGCCTGAAAGCAAAGAAGAGCTTGTGTTTTCTCCGGAATTGATCAAAAAAGAGGATAGTCAAGCAATCATGTTGGATTTAACCGAAATATACAACAACAAAGGTGTGGGAACGCCATTAGAACCCGGCAATCTTGACAATTACGGCGCCAGCAAAGGAGCTTATTATTCTAAAGATGCCCTTAAGAAACACTTAAACAATAACATCTTAACCACGGATTTCGTTCCTTTTCTGCTTGAAATTGAAACCCAATATGACAATATCATCGCAAATGGACAAACGATACAGATAAACGAAGGAGGACAATTCCTATATGTACTTGGAAGTTGTGATCATGGAAGCTTTTCTGGAGAGCTGGAGATCGGTTTTGAAGAAAGTAAAGAATATATCCAACTCACCTTTCCGGACTGGTGTGACAGTGGTGTAAGTAAACAGGATGTAGCTATAGAGATGCCATACAGATTTAATTCTCAGGATTTAAACGAATGGATTAATCCAAAACTGTATGTACAAAAGATAGCCATTGAAGGAAAAGAAATCAAAAATATCATATTACCTGTAGTTCCAACTATGCATATTTTTGGGATAACATTGCAATAATGTGTGTTTAGAAAAAGATTTACAGAATGTGTTAAAGAGAATATTCTAATGTTTTTGTAATTATTTTTCAGTTAAATATTTTTTCTCTAATATTAAGAGCTCCTTACTGCGTTCACGGATTTTTTTTGCTGGAGAACCAAAATAAATACCCCAATCGTCAAGATTTTTGTTTATCAAAGAATTGGCACCTACTGAGCATCCGATTCCAATTGAGACATTGGGAAGAATGGTTGTGTTTGTTCCAATTATTACATGACGGCCTAAATGAACTTCCCCTTCTGTGACCTTCTTAAATTTTTCGGGTACAGTTGGGTTTGTTAATGTTTTACCAGAATAATCATCAGTTGCACTATAAATTGAACATCGAGAAGATAATCCAGCAAAATCTTCTATATAAACTCCTCCGTTACCAATTATAATGCATTGAAATGCAATATGAATGTTAGATCCCATATGAATGCCTTTTTTTCCTCCAACGAGACAACAATAGTCGTCAATCCTTATATCATCCCCTAAAGTAATAGTTTCTGGCATATAAATACTAGTCTTTCTGCTAACTAGAACATTTTTACCAATTTTTTTTAATCCTAAAGATTGAAGCTCAGTTTTAGTATAAAATGAATCCACAATACCCCTCCTTTTTTATTTATTATTTTTATATACCCCTTTTTTTTCAAACACCGTTTTAATAGTTTTAAGGAAGATTTCGAAATCCTTTTTAATAGACCAATACTTTACATATTCAACATCATACTCAAATCTTTCGTACCAATCAATATCATTTCTCCCATTAACCTGAGCAAGTCCGGTTATTCCTGGTCTCATCTTAAAACGCTCAAGAACCCATGATTCATATTGGTGATAATCTTTTGGAAAAAAAGTAAGAGGAGGCCTTGGACCGATAAAACTCATCTCTCCTTTTAAAACATTAAAGAGTTGCGGTAATTCATCAAGACTTGTTTTTCTCAGAAAATGACCTGTTTTAGTTATTCTGGGGTCGTTTTCCGATACAGAATATCCTCCTTTCATATAGATGGCGTTTTCTACCATAGTTCTGAATTTGATTATTTTAAAAACCTTTCTGTTTTTCCCAACTCTTTCCTGTAAAAAGAAAACGTGACCTCCATCATCTTTTTTAATCAATAGAAAAATAATTAACAAAAGTGGCGAAAAAAGAATGATGAGAATTAGAGAAAAAAGAAAATCAAAAACATTTTTAAGAATTATCATTTATATCAACCCTTCAAATTAGAAGTAAAAAAAATCACAAAAACAAAAAATGAAAAAAAACAATTATTTTTCCGTCTTAATAAACGAAGCTAAACATGCCTCACCCCTTGAGTAGATTTCAATTTATTTAAAGTACGGACTTGAGC
>CAZRYM010000094.1:0-7497 GCA_964604305.1 uncultured Thermotogaceae bacterium
ATTTGCAGCTCCTTACATTGAGATAAAGATAAAAAAGGGCACATCAAGCTGATGTACCCTTTCGAAGTAAATTATTTCTTTAGAGCTTCTATTCTCATTTGCATGATTTCCAGATAACCCGAATCAAATGTTTCCAAATTCAGGATCATTTCTTTGAAAATATCATCGTAAACAAGCTTTACTTGACCCCAATCTGTCCATGTTGGTGCGATGTAGGAAAGAACACCTTCCTGCATAACCTTGATGGCCATTTCAATGATCATGTCCTGTTCGTCTTTGTCAGTTTCAAGAAGATATATGGCTTCGTCAACAGGTGGAATGAATCCTCCGGTACCTTTGGATGATTTCAGCATGATCTCAGGTCTTGTCATATATTCAACAAATTTTACTGCCAGTTCTTCATTCTTTGTACCCTTGACAATTGCATAACCGCTGGTTCCTGCGATAGAACCGATTCCTGCAGGACCTTTTGGTGCAGGAGCAACAACGTAGTTTGTGGGATCGTTCTTGTAGATTTCTCCAACTCTGGCACAATGAGCGGTTGCCATCCATGCTTCACCAGTCTTCATAGGAGGTCTGACATCGTCATAGGTTAAAACAGTTGGTGTATAGGCATCTGCCATCTTGCTCATGAGATAGAAAGCAGCCATAGCTCCCGGATTGTCCAAATTAGGCCAATCTGCTCCATAAGAAAGACACACGCCACCATACTGATAGATCAAAGACTTCATAGGAACACCTGTTACTGCATATTTACCTTCGCCTTCCATGATAGCAATGGCGTTTGCCCAGTCAACGACTTCTTCCCATGTTAAATCTTGTACATCCACACCTTCGGGTAAATACTGCATGGCTTTTTTATTAGCAATAAAGAGGTAAACATCCGCTCCGACAGGAAGGAAATAACGTTTGCCGTCAAAGACAGTCATTTGGTCATAACCCTTTGAGAATGTCCTGTCATTCCATTTTTCAGCGATTTCAGTTAAATCCATTACATAATCGTTATCTACCCATTCGGGCATGTTTGAAGCGTAAGAAACGATAACATCTGTGGTGATATTGCCTGTCTTTTTCTGAAGTTCTGCCTGGTCCAGAAGTGTCTCATCATCGAGAGTGCTGAACTTTACTGTACAGTTGTTGGCTTCTTCAAAAGGTTTAATCACTTCGTTGATGATAAATTCCTTTTCTGAAGGAGCTGACCATAGTCTGGATGTTACAACGAGCGTTTCACCAAAAAGACATGCTGCGACTAATACCAAAACGACAAAAAACAAGGTTTTCTTCATAAAAAATCCCTCCATTAATTTGGTTGGTTTCCGAATGTTGAATAATGACTACATGATATCTAATTATTATGACAACGTTGTCATTACGAGCAAAAAAAATATCTTCAAAAAGAGTTTATTCTTTTAATCCTTTTTTTTCAAATCCCTTGTAACGTGATTATATCCAAATATCATTGATTATTAGCGTTTATCTTTTAAAATTTAACGAAATTGAATAGTTTCATTTTTTACCAAATTGTGCTATGATAAATTGTCAACGTTGACAAAAGAGGTGTTTTAAGATGAAAAAAGTAACCATGTCAGATATCGCTGAAAGAACCGGTTTTTCAATTAAAACCGTTTCAAGGGTGATCAATAATTCACCGGATGTAAAACCATCAACAAGAAGAAAAATCCTGGATGCCATAGAAGAAACCAATTTCAGTGTCAATCTCATGGCCAAGGCTCTCAAATCTCAAGCAACAAAAACCGTTATTCTGTTTATAGACAGACATGGAGGAAGTTACTGGAATGCCTGGCATAGCCTGATCATCATGAACATCATTACCGATTTTAAGGCACGGGGATACAAGGTCATCCTCTCGCCCTCATCAGGCCATGGAGTAATAGATGATGATACCGATGGGTTCATCCTCCTTAAAAGCGGTATTGCAGATGGGGCTGTGTTGTTTGATAATTTGAAAGGGGATATCAGGATCAAGTACTTGAGAGAAAACAACATTCCCTTTGTGATTTTGGGAAAGGATTTTGATTTTAAGGACACCTGCTATGTGGATTTGGATAACTTTCATGTGGGAGAAATCGGGGCACAGCATCTTATTGAGCATCGTTACAGAAGAATTAGCTTTTTTCTGGGAAACAGAGAATTTTACGTCAACAAAAGCAGAGTCGACGGCTTTACAAAAATCTGCGATGCAAACAACGTATTTTATCACATAGAATATGCGGTAAACAATTTACAAGATGCCTATGATTTTACAAAAATACACCTTGAAAAAAACAAATCAGATGCCTTTTTTGTTTCCGGTGACGAGAAGATAACAGCCGTCTATAAAGCAATAAAGGAAGCTGGTAAGAAAATACCGGATGATGTGGGTGTTCTTGGTATAGACAATTTACCTCAAAGTGAATACCTGGACCCATCCCTCAGCTCCATCGATCAAAATGTAGAACGATTTGCACAGACGGTCGTTAACTCCCTCATAGAAACCATGCATTCAGAAAAAAGAACCCCAAAAGGGGTTCTCATTAAACCGGTATTGGAAGTTCGAGATTCTACCGGATAAGGTTATTTAAAAGTAATCGTCTTGAACATACCTTGCAGTGTTTCGTTGGTTTCATGACCTTTACCTGCGACGCCTATTTGTACTTTTTTGCCGTCTTTGATTCCAACGTAAATAGTTTGAGGATTACCTGAGACTACAATTGTGGTTTGGTAAAAATCAAGCCCAAACAAATTTGTTTTTTGGACTTCAGTGCCATTGTAGTTTTTTGACAAATTTTCCGCTCCGCTTTTTGCATCATTTTCATTGTTGTTATAACCTCTCAACCAGATTTCAACCATGTTATAGCCTTTATAAGCCTGTACACCGCCATCGATTACCAGTTTTGAAAAGCCATCTGCGATGATCATTGAAAAATCATCTGTTTCAAACTTCTCTCCCTTGATGGTAGTTTCTTTCTCTTGTGCTTTTGGCGCGTTGGTTTCTTGAGTTTCTTTGTCCTTGTCACAACTTACAAAACTGAAGCATAGGATCAGGATCAGTAAAACCACAAACCACTTTTTTTTCATGATAAACCTCCTATGTGTATTTAGAACCCGGTTAATGTTAAACCTTGATATTAAGCTTTAAATGGCAATTTTAGTGAAATATAATGATCAAAAAATCATATTTTTTCGCTTGAAAATCACAATAGTATATCACAAAAATAAAAAAAGATTACACTGGTTTGAAAGAGCTTAAAAATCACAATCACAATGTGTATTTAAAGGATGCAATGTTTTTTTGAGTTTGTTCAAAAAAGCGTGGTGATCTATCCAAAGGATGGTATAATTGTTAACAGAATAAAGAAGTCTATTGTTGGTTTTTGTTATGATAAAAAAGAAGAAATTTACGGGGGAGTATTAAACGGGATAACACAATATCAGTTCAGCTCAAAAAAGCCTTTTGTTTGATCGAAAATCAAAATTTATTGAACTGGAGATGTGATAATAATGTTGATCGGAGCAACCTCTTGGCAAATAAACGGTTCCTATTTGGAAAACGTTGAACATATAGGGAAAAATATACAGTTCTGCGAACTCTTGGTATATACGTGGAACAAGAAAACAGAGGAAATTCTTTCCAACGAAATTGACAAAATCAAAAAAAAGACAAAATTAACGCTGCATCTACCCACAGATAGGCTTGAGAATGTAAAAAGGGCTTATGAGTTTTTTAAGGATCAGGATTTTCTGAATATGACCCTTCATCCTTTCGTGAATTTTAAACAGTTCGCTGACTTTTATTTCAGTATTTCTGAAAGTGAAAACCACGGTAAAATTTCAATTGAAAACCCTGAAAACGATATGTTCTTTGAGTTTTGTGATTATTTAAAAGAGGAAACTTCAAAAATTTTTATCACTATGGATTATGGTCATCTTTTTTTGGATAAAAGATCGGTCAGTGGCTTTTACGAACGATTTTCAGAACAAATCACCGAAATCCATTTTCATGGAGCGAATGAGAAAAAATCCCATTGTTATCCCGACCATAAAACGATTGATGACTTTAAAATATTTTTGAAAGAAAAAAAGTTTTCACCTAATTTTCCCGTTTGTATTGAATTGTTCAACCTGGAAGATACAAAAAGGCTTGCTGAGGAGTTAAAAAGTAACTGAAGTGGAATCCTAAACAAGGTATAATTTTAATCCGTCAATTTTGCGTTTTGAAAAGCCAATAAGGAGGTTTGTATGAAACTGAAAACACTTATTTTATTACTACTCCTGTTGTCAACACTTTGTCTTTTTGCAAGTGATCCGATTGTCATTCCCGTCCTGTATGGTCAATCAACGACTGCTATTGAGAGCAAAATAACTTCTGAAGATATCAAAGGCGCTACTCTGGCGATGGAGGATATAAACAGCAGGGGGGGACTTCTTGGTAAAAAGGTTGAAATCCTTGATTGTCGTGTGAGTTCTATTGATTTGGAAGAGATCAAAGCCTTAATGGATAAAATTGAAGCTGTTGACGAGTTATTTGCTGTTATTGGTGCCAACACCAGTGGCCTTTCTCTATATTTTGCCCCAAAATTCCAGGAAAAAGAGGTGCTGATGATCTCCCCAATATCCACAAACCCCAATGTGACAAAAGTAGGGGATTTTATATTTAGAGCCTGTTTTACCGATCCGTTCCAGGGGAAGGTTATGGCTGGATTTGCTTTAGAAAAGTTGAAGGCTAAAACGGCAGTGATTTTAACAAAAATTACCAGTGATTTCAGCGTCGGGCTGTCCGAGTTCTTCGCCGGGGAATTTGAAAAAGGGGGTACAATCCTGGCACAGGAAACGTATTTGGGAGAAACGGTAGACTATACTGAAATTTTATTAAAGGTGCAAGAACTCGGACCCGATGTTGTATTTGTTCCGGGACATGGCTCAGATAGCGGTTTGATTATTAAGCAGGCGGATAACATGGGAATCAATGCAACGTTTTTAGGCGGTGATGGCTGGGGAAAAGGGCTTCTTGGGTTCAGTGGAACAGAAGCAGCTGATGGTAACTATTTTTCCAATCACTGGCATAAAGATACCGAAAGTGAAAAAAGCCGGGAATTTGTGAAAAAATATGAGGAGAAGTACGGAAAAGGTTTGATTGCTTCCAGTGCAGCTTTGGCTTACGACGCCTTTATGCTGTTGGAAGAAGCGGTGAACAGAGCTGGTTCGTTCGATGCAAAAGGCATCAGAGACAGTTTAAGCAGAATAAAAGACTTTAAGGGTGTTACCGGTACATTTGATTTTACAAAAGGCCGGGATCCCTTTGATAAAGAAGCGGTTATTCTTAAATATGTTAATGGTGAGATTATTTATTATGCGACTGTTTCACCATAAGTTCAATAATGAGAAAAAAGGATGAGAGAGATTTTTACAAATGTGAATAAAAGTCTCAGTTCCCAAATACACAAGGTGTTTTTGATTACTTTTATTATTGGTTGTTTGATTTCCTTTATACTGTTTATACCTTCTGAAATCAACAAATTCAAAGCCTTTGTTAACCGAATCGATGAATTACTGATTACCTTAATTGACGCTAAAAAAGGTCGAATTGCCTTCGATATTTATATGAAAAATGATGCCTCGATGACAAAACTGATTGAAGATTTCCTGGGTTTTGAAGGTATTCAAGCGGTGGATGTATTCGATGTAGAGGGGAAACTTCTAAAATCAACTGAAACGAAAGAGCCTTATATGCTGGATATAAACGATGAAGAATTTCAAGCTAATTTTTCATTAGTCAGATACAACCTTTTTAAAGGGGCACATTTGGAATACACTTGTGAATTGGTTGTAGCTGGTGATACAAGCGGGTACATGAGACTGTATTATTCCATGGACAAAATTCTCCGTCAAACAGTGGTTTCTACTATTCTGATTGTTGGATTTATCATCATCATCTTTTTTGTTTATATGTTCATCATCGATAAACTGCTCAAGAATGTTGTAAGAATGCCTTTGGAAAAATTGGGAAAAGGCATGCAGGAGATTGAGAAGGGAAATTTGGGTGTTCAGATTGACATCAATACCGGAAACGAAATCGATGCGATTACGGACACTTTTAATAAAATGTCCCGGGAAAACAAAGAATTATATGAACGTCTGAACAAGATGAATAAAGACTTGGAAACAACAGTTGCCCAAAGGACACAAGAGTTGAAACAGAAAAATATCTCATTGGAGATGGCAAAAGTTGAGGCAGAAAAGTTGGCGTTAGAGGCTAAAAAGGCAAATCGGGCAAAATCAGAATTTTTAGCCAACATGAGTCATGAAATTAGGACGCCATTGAACGGTGTGATCGGATTTGCCGAATTGTTAACCGGAACGAGCATGAATGAACTTCAAAGAAAATATGCGGAAAACATCGTTTTGTCTGCTGATGTTTTACTTAATATCATCAGTGATATTCTGGATTTTTCAAAGATTGAGGCCGGGAAATTGGAATTGGAGCTTATGAAAACGGATATCAGAAAATTGATCCAAGAAACCGGTGATATTTTAGAATACCAAGCTATGAAAAAGGAACTTGAAATGAAACTGACCCTTGAAAAAAATCTGCCCACTTTTGGTCTGTTTGATCCCGTAAGACTTAAACAGGTGTTGGTTAATCTTATCGGTAATGCCATAAAGTTTACCGAGGAAGGAACAGTTGAAGTTAAGGTAGGATTTGATGACTTAGATGAAGAAAAAGGGACCTTCCATTTCCAAGTGAAAGATACCGGGATTGGTATTTCCCGGGAGCAGAAAAAGCGACTTTTTAAGGCCTTTTCTCAAGCGGATACATCAATAACCAGGAAATACGGAGGAACGGGGTTAGGCCTGGTTATTTCAAACATGCTCTTGAAAAAAATGGGAAGTAGCCTGAATGTGGAAAGCAAACCTGCAAAGGGCTCTGTTTTTTCATTTTCAATTACCACAAAATATACCGATGAAGGAGAAAAGGTTTATAAAGGTGAACCGGAGAAAGAAAATTTAACAGTGATCAATGGAAGTCCCAGGATTTTGATTGTAGAAGATGTATCCGTCAACAGAGAGTTAATTAAAAACTTCGTCAGGCAAATGATACCTGATGTGAAAACAGATGAAGCTGAAGATGGTTTAAAAGCAGTGAAAAAGGCAAAAGACTATCAATACGATATGATACTTATGGATATTCAAATGCCAAAAATGGGGGGATTGGAAGCCACGAAAAAGATACGCGAAAACGAAAGTGAAGGTACAGGCCAAGTTCCCATTATCGCCTTATCTGCAGAAGTAATAAAGGAAACCATGGAAAAAGGCAAAGCGGTAGGAATGAACGATTTTTTATCCAAACCCATCAATCAAAAAACCCTGAATGATCTTTTGAAAAAATACCTACAGCCTTTATAGCATGCATTTTTTAGTTTTTGAAGTGGAAACATGATATGATTCCACTTCAAAAAGGTCATTTTTCATAGACATATTCGGAAAATCAAGCAATAT
>CAZRYM010000095.1:0-7482 GCA_964604305.1 uncultured Thermotogaceae bacterium
CTGGTCAAGGTTTTGAGTTTCATTGTTATGGGCGGACTCATGGAGAGCCCGCCAGGTATTGTCAGGTGAACACATGCGGAAAGGAAACACCCGGCTCCATCCCGAACCCGGCAGTTAAGCTTCCCGCAGCCGATGGTAGTATGGTCATCACGCCATGTGAGAGTAGGTATCGCCTGGCATTGTTTTTTAAAGGGCATTTTCGATTTCTTCGAAAATGCCCTTTTTTATTGACAATTTTGTTTGGATTCTCTTACAAGGATAAATGTTATAATCTCATGTTATGAAATTAACAGGTCGCTTTAAAGAGGGTTGTTTGGATGATTATATTAGAAGAATGGATATCAATAATGTTGAAGCTTTTTGAGGGTATCAGGAAGGGTAAGAAGCCTGAAGGGAAATTACACAGACAGATTCTCGATACACTTAATGAGGTTGATTTGAAAGAGTTGGACGAGTATGAGGGTATTAAGGAAAAGATCTCGCTTTTCACCAATCATTACAAAGGGTTTGAAAGCCTTGACAGGCAGAGACAGGAGAAACGGATTGAGAATGCTTTTGTGATGTTGGAGAAACTAAAGGAGGAGTATTTGTTTCCAGAACTCTTAGAAAAACCGGACGAATGCTCTGAGTTAGAAAAGCCAATTGAAGGGTTACGCGGAGTGGGTACAAAAAGAGGAAAGCTTTTCAGATCACTTGAAATAAACACTTTGGAGGATTTACTCTTTCATTTTCCCCGTATTTATGATGACAGGAGAAAGATCACTCCTCTGGGTCAGGTAGCACAGGGTGAGCGAATTACAGTGATTGGTACTGTTCACAGTGTAAAATCATCTCGAACAAGGCGAGGTATGAACATCTTGCAGGTTCAACTGACAGATGATACAGGAGTTCTCACGCTAAAATGGTTCAATCAGCCATATCTCAACAAGGTCTTTAAAGAAGGGCAAAAGATAACCGCTACTGGAAAGGTCAAGTCAACGGGTTTGGTGACAAGGGAGATGAATGTTGCTGAGTTTGAACTGGTGAATCAAAATTCAATGGCGAGAAGAATCTATCCCATCTACCCCCTTACTTCGGGACTGTATAATTCTCAATTGAGAAAAATAATCAATACTCATATTGGCTATTCTGCCTGTATAAATGACTATCTGCCTTTGTCCGTTAAAGGATCCAATCAATTGAGTGCATTGAAAGATGCCTTATATGGTGTGCATATACCACAAAGCAATTTACACCTGGATGAATGCGTTAGAAGGCTGAAGTTTGATGATTTCTTTTATTTTGAACTGGCAACATATTTTGCTAAAAGGCGAAAAGAGTCCAAGTTGAAAAAAAAGCCTAAAGAAGCTGAAGGCAAACTCGCCCGGGAGTTGATGAAAAAAATATCTTTTAAACTCACCGATGCCCAGTTAAAAGCCTTGGATGCAATCCAAAAGGGTTTGAGAAAAGACTCTCTGATGAATCTGCTTGTTCAGGGAGATGTGGGTTCCGGAAAAACAATCGTGGCATTGCTTGGTATGCTTGATGTTATCGAGGCAGGCTATCAGTGTTGTATTATGGCCCCTACTTCCATATTAGCTTCACAGCATTTTCAGAATATTTCTAAAATTTTAAAAGGGCTGAATGTTGAATGCCGGTTATTATTAAGCAAAACACCACCTAAAGAAAAGATGGAAACAAAGAATAAAATTACAAGTGGGGAAGTGGATATAGTAATTGGAACACACGCTGTGATTCAAGAGGATGTAGAATTTCAGAAACTGGGACTAGTGGTGATAGATGAACAACATCGTTTTGGAGTACGTCAAAGGGAGACTCTGATAAGGAAAGGTGACCAAGTGGATACAATAGTGATGACTGCCACTCCTATCCCCCGAACACTGTCTCTTTCAGTTTTTGGAGATTTGGATATCACTTCTATTGATGAAATGCCACCGGGAAGAAAACCGGTCAGGACAATGGTTTTGCCTCAGGAGAAGATGGGGGAACTTTACTCCTTTTTAAAGAAAGAAATCGATAACTCAGGGCAGGTTTTTATCGTCTATCCTCTTGTAGAAGAATCCGAAGCTTTGGATTTAAGGGATGCCACTTCCATGTATGAATCTTTAAAAGATGGGGTTTTCAATGAGTACAATATTGGATTGCTTCACGGAAAGATGAAACCGGATGAGAAGGATCAAATTATGGAAGATTTTATCAACAGGAAGTATGATATTTTGGTTTCAACCACTGTCATCGAAGTTGGGATAGATGTCCCCTCGGCAACGGTAATGGTTATCGAACACCCTGAAAGATTTGGCCTGGCACAGCTTCATCAGTTGAGAGGAAGAGTAGGGAGAAATAAAAAGAAGGGATTCTGCTTTTTAGTCACAGGAGATAAATCAAGAAGTAATTTTGAGAGGCTTGCCTATTTTGCCTCTCACTCCAACGGTTTTGAATTGTCTGAATACGATTTAAAGCTAAGGGGTCCGGGAGAGGTGATGGGAGTTAAACAGCACGGGCTGCCGTCATTCCGCCTGGCTGATTTGATTGATGACAGGGATTTGCTGATAAAAGCAAGAGCCGAGGTAATCAATTTATTGGATGAAGATCCGGAATTAACAAAACATATACAGTTAAGAGAATATATTGAAAAGGCTTTTAAAGATAGAATGAATCTGATAGACGTTGGATAGGGAGGACAATATGAATGCAATTGAACTAAGACACCAGATCCACATGAATCCTGAAACAGCATTGAAGGAATTTGAAACAACAAAATTACTTGAAGAAGAGATTGGACAGTTTGGAGAAATAAAGATACACAGGCCTTATGACACCGGATTGATAGCAGAATACAAGGTAAATGACGGTGATTATTTATTGTTTCGGGCGGATATAGATGCCCTTGAGATTGAGGAAAAAACCGGTTGTGATTACGCTTCAAAAAACGGAATGATGCATGCCTGTGGTCACGATGTTCACACATCAATACTCTTTGGGCTTATCGAAAAAGTTTGCGAAAAAAAGCCGGATAAAAACTTGTTGTTCTTCTTCCAGCCGGCTGAAGAGGGAGCCGGAGGGGCACAACTGACAATGGAAACGGGTTTTTTTGAAAACTATTCGATTCAGCACGCCTTTGCCCTTCATGTAACTGATGAGTATGAATTTGGCACCATTGCCTTTAACGATGGTGTCTTATTCGCTTCAGCCATGGAGTTGATGGTTGACTTTAACGGAAAACCCACCCATGTGGCTACACCGGAAAAAGGTAAAAATGCCTTAAATGCTTTGAGGCTTTTTTTGGATACTGTGGAAAAGATACCAATTCCCAAAAGTGATCCACTTTTGTTTGCAGTTGGAAAGGTATGGGCAGGTAAAGTCATGAATATTGTACCCGAATATGCACGACTGGAAGGTAGCATCAGATCTTTGAACATGGATCAAAGCAAGGCCTTTTTTGAAAAGCTGAGAAAAGTAGGTGACGGGATAAAAATGGCTACGGATGTTGACGTTGAAGTGAATAAGCGGGCATTTTATCCGGAGGTCAAAAATGATCCCAAGTTATATGAAAGGCTTTATCATGAACTTGGAAAAAAGTATAAGACACTAAAAACTGAATATACCATGACCGGTGAAGATTTCGGCTTTTTCACCAGAAAATATCCATCTATCATGTTCTGGCTTGGAACGGAAAAAGGAGAAAAACACGGGTTACACAGTCCTTATTTCCTTCCTTCGGATGATATGATCCCCCTTGGTAGTGAAATGCTTTATTCTATTATGGAACTTTTTGTAGCTTAATCAACCTAGGGAGACTTATGTAACTCTCGTTTAAAAAACAATGGGGGTGTTTGATTTTGAAAAATAAAAAACTGTTTCAAAACTTTTTGATTTTCTCCGGACGAGATCCATTTGACTTCTTTAGAGGAAGTGTTCTCGTTGAAGATGGTGAAATTGCCCATGTATATAGAGGAGATGATGTTCCTGAAGTGGCAGATACAGAGGTTATTAACGGTAATGGAAATGTGTTGATGCCCGGTTTTATCAATTCACATACCCATATCTACTCCACATTTGCCAGAGGGATGGGGTTTAGTCCCTTTAACCCTACTTCTTTCAAAGAATTACTTGAGCAGTTGTGGTGGCGATTGGATCGTGCTTTAACCCTTGAAGATATATATTATAGCGCTCTTGTGGCTTCACTTGAAATGGTGAGAAATGGAATCACAACGTTTGTAGATCACCATTCGAGTCCAAATGCCATAAAAGGCAGTTTAAATGAGATTGTCAAAGCATGTGTTCAGGAAGCGGGAATGCGTGGGATAGTTTGTTACGAAACCAGTGACAGGGATGGAGAGGATGCCAAAATAAAAGCAATCCATGAGAATATTCAGGCACAATCACTTCCTAAAAGATACCCGGATAAGGCTGCAGCTCTATTTGGATTGCATGCTTCATTCACGTTAGAGGAAGAAACACTCAAAACCTGTTCGGAAAACGGATACCCAATACACGTTCATGTGGGTGAAGGGCCTGAAGACGGTCCTTTACATTTGGAGAAATATGGTATAACGCCACTGGAACGGTTCGATCATTTTGGGCTTTTAAACAAGAAATCACTTTTAGTGCATTGTTTGCTTATCCAGAACTCGGATTTGTCCATTATTAAGAAGAACGGGGCAAATGTCGTCTTTAATCCCCAGTCAAACATGAATAACGGGGCTGGACTTCCCGACTATGAACAATTTAAAAAACTGAATATCCCTGTAAATCTTGGTAATGACGGGTATGGTTTTGATCTGACGAGGGACATGCGGATACTGTTGTTGAGTCAGCATTTGATAAAAAAGGACCCAACGGCCTTTTCCACGGAGGACTTGTTCGATGTGGTTTTTAAAAACAACGCTGAATATGTATCGGATATTCTGAAAACCAAATTGGGAAAAATTGAAGAAGGTTACAGAGCCGATTTTGTTATTTTTGATTATTTTGAACCCACTTTAATGAGTGGTGATAATTTCCTTTCACACTTCTATTTTGCTATTATGGAGAATTGTAAGCCGCGTGATGTCCTGGTGGACGGTGAATACTTGCTGCGAAACGGAACTTTCACAAAACTGGATGAACAAGAAGTATTCACCGAATCAAAAAAACAGTCGGAAGATCTCTGGAAAAGAATTTAAGCACTCTTTTTATCTTTTTTTCTCAGGAGCATTATAAGAAGTACCATGACAAAGGTTCCGCTGAAAAGAAAAAAAGGAAACAGATAACCCCATTCTATTCCGAATTGGCTGCTGACTTTCCCAATAACAAAACCGGCAGTAAGACTACCGAATGATGCAAAGGCCGAGAAAAGCGAAAGAGAAAATCCCAATCCTTTATCTATGGTTTCAACCAGCAGGGATTGAAGCGTCGGGAAAATGGATGAATGCATAAAACCGGAAAGTCCTATGAATATCATTAAAAAGATGTATGAGTTTACGGGGTTTTGAGCAAAAAAAGTGATGGGAAGACCCACAAGGGTTACGATCATTAGCCATTTCAAGTGACCGACTTTATCCACCCATTTAGCCGATAAAAATCTCCCAATGAGAAGACCTGTCCAGAATAAAGATGGAAGAATACTGGAGAGTTCTTCACTGTTTTGCATCTTGTCTGTTGAATAAATCGGTGCCCAAGAAAAAACCCCAATCTCAGAGCCCACGTAAAAGAAAACGGCTCCGCAAATCAACCAAAAGTATTTGTTTTTAAGAGTAACCCCCACACCTTTAAGGGCATCTTTACCTTCACCTTTTTTACTTTGAGGCATGTGAATCTTAAGTACATTTGAAAAGAAGAATGGAATGCAAGTATACCCTGCAATGACAAAAAAGAATGCGGTGTAGGGCAATTCTTTCGAGATGAAATAAGATGCAACGAATGGACTGACCATTGAGCCCAAGGCAAAAAAGGCGTGGACAAGATTCAACAGAGAACCGCTTTTTCCCTTGAATCTGCCACTGATAGGAGGAATTGATATCTCCATAACTGATATACTGAATCCAATGATGAGATTCCCTAACATTAATGACAGAGAACCCTGTGCCAAGGCAAAGATTAAAACACCTATGGGAAATAAAAGAAAGGCAAGCAGTAAAGGTTTTTTTGAGCCGATGAGATCGATTAATAATCCCGTTACAATAGCTCCCAGCAAAAAACCCACAGAATTAGCCGCATAAATGACACCGATATCACTGTAGGAAAGCGAGAGCGCTTTTCTTATAACCGGCATTACAGCTGAAATGTAAGTGTGTATTGCCCCCATTATTAAAAATGTATTGTATCCCAATGCCTTATAAGCAGCCAAGTCTTTCAAGATTATCCCTCTTTTGATATTTGTTGTTTATCGTTTATGATGGTGAATGAAATGAAAAAAGTCAGAATACCAGTAATGATAACCGGGAGGTAAAAGACGATAAGTCTCCACATCAAAATTCCCGCTCCCATAATACCATCAGGAACGACAGTATGTAGAAATATAGCGTAAAGACCTTCAGCACCACCAGAATTGCCCGGTGTAGGAACTATCAGCGCTGATGTGTTGATTAATACGATTCTTGCAAATACATTGACACTTGAAAATACCCCAAACCCATTTAAAATTACAAAGGCACAAAGATTGAATAGAGTGAACTGAAACCCGGTTATCATGAAAAGATAAATAAGTCTCTTCCTTTCATGGCGGAACTCTCGAAATGAACTGTTGAATTTTTTGATATTATCGTAAATGGATTGCTCAGACTCTTTGCTGATTTTTATTATTCGAGTCTTTCTCAAGAATCCGATAAAAAAGCCAATGATCTTTCTTGCCATCGCCTCGCTTATGCCAATCGTAAGAATTCCCAGAACGATTAACAGATTTATGAGGATTCCCGTTATTGCCGCATTTCTTGAGATATTGTCCAATGTATTAAATGTTATCAGGAGACAAATAAAACCGGAAAGAGACAGGAAGAACTGATACATCATGGATTTGATGAACATGGCTGAAAACGAAGAGGCGATATCCAGTCCAAATCTATTTAAAATGAGAAATGTGGCAGGTTGTCCACCTGACATAAAAGGGGTTATCATGTTCATAAATTGAGTGACGATAACGGTTTTAAAACATTGGCCTAAAGTTATTTTTTTATATTTACCCGTTGATATTTTAAATGCAACGGATTCAACCAACCATCTTGAGCAATAAATCAAAAAAGCAACAATCAGAAATAAAGGCGGATATGTTCGTGTTGAACTGATGATCTTATCTAATCCGTAAGCCGAGGTGATGATTGATATAACGATAAGACTGATTATGGTTAGGGATATTAAGGGGTATACGATTTTTTTATTTAACTTTACGCCCATTAGAATCATCCTGATAATTGATAAACTACTGGCTATTATACAATATTTATCGTGATTAGAAACAAAAACGGGAAAAATTTTCACCATGTCGATGTACTTTGTTATAATTTC
>CAZRYM010000096.1:0-7365 GCA_964604305.1 uncultured Thermotogaceae bacterium
AATGGAATTTCACAGCTTATGAAAATTGCGGAGTACAGCCTTGAATCATGATTCATAAAACGCCCGAATTCTAAAAAGATTATTAGATATTCCGAATATTGTGTATTTTCCGCAACTTTTTATTCAACATAATGGCTTTAAAAAGTCACAAAAGTTCTTTCGCACGATTATTTACAACTTCACCCTTTTAAACACCCAAGGGGCTCCGCCTGTGAGCCAAAATCCCAAACAGCCGTATCGGATCAGGTCAGCTATTCTTTGTTCAAAGGGCAGGATAAGCTTGAATCCTTCTTTAATGAGCAGTGTGATGCCTATTCCAATGATTAGTTTGAGCAATTGTTTGTAAAACTTGTTTTTCACTTGAAAACCGATAAACTTGTTCTCAAACATATATCCCAAAAGGAACCCTATGGAACTGCCCAGGGAAACCACCATATTTTTGTCATCCGCAGTGACTGTTCCGGTGAAAAAGGGGATGAGGTAAATGATGACAAAGGGTACCAACACAAGCCACAAATACAAGAAGTTCTTCTTTTTAAGCGAATAATCAAACAGGTAAGTTACAAAAAGCACCCAAAGGATGGCAAAAAACATCCCGCCAAGTATATCCGTTAACCAGTGAACCCCCAGGTACAATCTGGAAAACGCCACCAACAGAGACATTACGATACCCAAAATCCATACGGATCTCTTCCTAAAATACAACATAATTCCCAACCAAAAGGAAGTGGCTCCTTGTGTATGACCACTTGGAAAGGAAGAACCACCGGCTGTGTGAACTCGCTGAGATTCAATACCTTCAACACCTATGGGTCTGTCAAAGCGAAAAATGCTCTTTAGAAAGGGATTAAGGATTGAACTGGTTAAAAAGGCAAAACCGATTCTATATCCCGCTCGCTTATCATAACACCATAAAAACCAGGCAGCCACAAAGATAAAAAAGGTTTCCTCCGCCGTTATGGTAATCATTTGAAAAAGGACATCCAAAAAAGGATTGCTGATACTTTGAATAAATTTCAGTAACTCAATTTGCCATTCCATGAAAATCCCCCCGAAAAATAATCTTGCCGGATATGCAACTGGATACTGCTGAAAACCCTCACCTGTCTTCCAGCAACTATTATAACTTATTTAAACTGGAATAGTACTACATCTACTGAATTTTTTGGTCTATACAAAATGGATTGCTTGAGCTGATTTCCACCTTTCTTGATGTGAACCCTTTTTGGTGTTTAACTTAAAACCCCTTCAATTCCAAAAGTTTTAGGATATCCTTTTTATGTGATCCTAATGACCAAAAAGCAATATAGCTAAATAATTCGGAAAGCTTCATTTTCTCACAGAACTCTAATATAATCCTGTGGTTTGGGTCATTTTTTCTTGTGGATAAAACATCTTCCGGACTAAATTTCCATTCAATGGATCTGTATCTAATATACTGTCTGAAAAAGAGTGAGATGAGTTCATGGTTTCTAGTTCCTTTTATACCTGAAATGAACCGGATTAAACGAGAAAAGTCTTCTCTTTTTTTGATTTTTACAAAAAGTTTTTCAATCAAGTCAATTCTTGCCCGGTAAAACGGATTTTTACGACTATAAAAGATGTTAAAGAACCGGATTCTATTTTTTTCTTCTATAATATAGTTATACAAATCGTTTAAATCAAGTTTGAAAAAAGCGGCAATATCAATGTGTTCATAAAAAACAGCTGCAAAGTAGTTTCTTAGGTTTATTTTTTCCCTTTCAAATTTAGAACACGCTTTGAACTGCTGCCAATTGTGTTGAAACGCATCTTTTTCTCTTTTAATCAGCAAAAGTTCATTCAATATCTTGGGATTATCGTAAGAAATTTCCAATTCAAGTGTATCCATGATTTTTTCCATAGTTTTAAAACTGATTTTCTCCGTCCGGCCTTTTAAAATTGAATAAACAGCTGCAGGAGAAATCTGACTCGCCTTTGCGAATTCATTTGGCCGTCTGATTCTATCGGATAAAAATGATTTAAGCCCTTTGGTATTTTTTATACTTTTGATATTATTCGAACGTTCATAATCATAAAACACGTATTTGAGTATGTATTGATTTTGCTTATAAAGAGGGTTTTTTGAAGCAGGTTGAGTTTGAGTATCTTTTTTAAAGAAATAGATAAAAAACTGTCCAAAGATAAAAAATAAAGGGTCTCTGACTGTTTTAAAAGTAGTAATAATAGTATCTAAATAGTTTATAATGGAATACGCATCTTCAAGATAAAAACCGCAATAATAGGCTAATTCTCCCGCGAATTCACTTGCTTTATTGATGTCTGTTTTTATGTTGTACCAGGTTGCATTGTTTAATCCGGATAAAAGAAAAGTTGGATGGGGGTACATCTTTGCATTTTCAGACGCCTCAAAAAAAATATTACAAATTTTTTCCGTTCTTTCAGAAATCTCCTGTTTTTCAATCTTTTTTCTTTTTTTTTCCATCTGTAGAATATTTAGCATCTTAAAAGCTTCAGCATGCAGATTGATTGCATTGTCCAGTTCGTCTTTTTGATAAATCGCACTCCACATTCTGAATTCTTTAGAACTGTATTCTTTAGTGTAAGCGTTGTTACTCTTAAGGCCCTTCCCAATTATTGTTCTGAAATCTTGGGGAATTTTTTTAAACTCTCTAATCAACTTCCGGTATAGTTTTTTATTTAATTCTCTTTTTGTCAGATTTTTCGCTACATCAAGTTTATCACTCAATAAAAGATATTTGATCCCGGAATTTCGGCATTTTTGAATAGTGGAATCAATTTGCTCAAAAAGTTCATCCGTACTCAAAACCCATT
The DNA here is from genome assembly GCA_964604305.1 of uncultured Thermotogaceae bacterium. Lineage (GTDB taxonomy): Bacteria > Thermotogota > Thermotogae > MWEM01 > MWEM01 > JASUTC01. Next base: position 2,815 of record CAZRYM010000096.1, read on the forward strand.
TATCCTTTAACAGGTGAAGGTAAAGTCTGATATCACGGTTATCAGCATATTCTTCTAAAAATGAAGTAAAAGGTTTTGAGAATTGGCCATAGGAAATGATTGGAATGATATCCCTGACGTACATACTGCCCCCTAATGTAATTTATATATATAAAAAAAATTACAAAGTGTAATATGAATCTTGAAATGAACTATACATAGGGATTATAACACACTTTTTTATGTTTTATTTTCCTTTAGTGCTAATCGTTGCAGATTGTTTGCCTTAAACACTGCATTACAAAATTCCTTTTCAGTTTGCAAGTCATATCAGTTTGTATATAATGATAATATCTAACTTTTTAAGGGTGATAGAAATGAAAAAAATGATGATTGTAGCTATTTTGTTTTTGGTTTCATTATCGATTACTTTTGCCGGTCCTTCTTTTCCGGATAAAGAAACAGATTCGATTTTTCCAATTGGAGGAGTTTGCTGCAGTTTAGAAAATTCCAATTATTGATCAGGTCCATTTAGAAATAGATAAAGGAGGAAGTTATGATAGAAGACATATACAGACCTTCTAATTTCAAGCGTCATTTTGAGCAAAACAGAATTGAGTTTTTAACGAGTTTTTACGATCAAAAAAGTGACGTTAAAACTTTTCTTATGAATAAATTTAAAAATGCAGATATGAAACACATCACTTTATGTGAATTGTGTATGATGATAAAAAAAGAACTTGGATATGATATAAAAAAAACCTAGTATATTTATAATATATCTTTCGCAACCATTTTTGTTAACTAATACTCGGTCTTCACAAGCAATTTAAATAATCCCGCTTTTTCTTAAAAATATTAGTCCGAAGTTTTCACCTGACAGAAATTCAAGTCAGAAAAAACTATCGGACTGATCTTTTTTTATTCAACAATTTTTTCAATGACTAAAATATTCTCCCCGTTATTATAGGCGTATGTCACATTATCCGTCATGCTTTTAACCATGTGGATGCCCAGGCCTCCAATATCTCTTTCGTGTGCCTGGAGGCTGGTGTCCACTTCCGACTGTGACAAGGGGTCGAAAGGCGTTCCGCTGTCTTTGAAGGTGAATCGGAGGGTTTTGTCTTCTTGTTCAAAGTCTATTTCCAATTCTCCCGGTTCTTCAGTGTAGGCGTAATTGATGATGTTGACAATGATTTCCTCACTGACCGTCAATAGGGAGAAGATGTTTTTTTGCGGGACATCAATGCTTTTTAGGGACTCTTCTACAAACCCTATAAATAAATCGAAATGTCGCATATCGGCTTTTAACTTGATTCGCTTCAAATTGATTGACCTCCCGCAAAGATACGAAATGTTTCTTTATGACAGATCCATGATCTTCATAAAGCCTGTTGCCTCAAATATTTCCTTGACCACTTCATTGGCCCCGGTGATCTTCATTTTTGTTCCCATGGCGTTGATTTTCTTCTGTGCGCTTAAAAGGACTCTTAATCCAGAACTGCTGATATAATCCAGGGCGGAAAAGTCAAATGTGAGGTTGACGCCCTCATTATCCAACACCCCTTCCAATTCTTCTTCAAGTTGTCCGGAAGTGATGGTGTCCAGTCTTCCTGTCAGTTCAATTTTTACGGCATTTCCATCGGTTGTTTTTTTGATTTCCATTTGTCTTCCCCTTTATTTTTTAGACTTTTTGATAGTAAGTTCGATCTTTTTCAAAGCAATGGATACGATGATATCATCGGCAAATTTTTCGATGATTGATTTTTCAATATCCGTCAAGACTTCGTCTTTTTCCTCAACCTTTTCTTTGTCTTCATCCTTCATGGACCAAGCTGCTTTTCCGGTGGGAGTGATAACAGAAGAATAGATAACCATATCATTAGACATCTCATAAAAGATAAACGGATTCTCTCCCACTACACTGTCTGAGGCGATATAGTCGATGAAACTGGAGATTTTCCCCATTATCCCTTTTCGTGCTGTGTTTTTTTTGTTTTTGGAAAGTTCGATGAGCCTTTTTCTCTCTTCCGAATCGATGTCTGCACTCGCTTCCAGATGGATTTCGAAATCGTTGTCTTTTTCTTCCACCCACAAAGTACCGCTGTTAACACCTATAAGGGAAGAAAAGGCGTTGATCGCTTCTTCTGCCAATAATCGGGCAAAGGCTGCGTCTTTCTCGTCAAATCCAAATGAAACGGCACCTTGCTCAACACCATCAAGAGCCTTTTCTTCAGTAGCGATACTGCCATCAAGCTTTAAATAGTCCTTTTTCATAAATTACCTCCATTTGTTTTGTTTCACTTAATTTTCTCTTTGTTTCATGTGAAATAACAACATCGTGATATCATCAGCCTGTTCTGCACCTTTGGCAAACTTTTCCACTTCGTGCTCAACCAGCTTCATAATGCTGTCGGGTTTTGTTTGTTCAGGCAAAGTGTTCAAATACTCCAGAAGCCTTTCCGGCGAAAACAACTCTTCATGCCTGTTAACAGCCTCCGTCACCCCGTCCGTGTATAAATACAGGACATCGCCGGGATTGATTTGTGTGGTATAAATTGTAAATTCATAGTTCTCTAAAGCTGCTAAAGGACAGTCACTTTTTGCTTCCAGCCATTCATAGGCCTTGGATTCGCGTTTTATGACCGGCGGATTGTGCCCTGCACTTGCATAGGAAAATGCTCCGGTTGTTATATCCAGAATACCCATAAACGCCGTAACAAACATATTTGATTCGTTGTTCTCGCACAAGATGTTGTTGGATTTATAGAGGATATTAGCAAGATCCGTGTTGTTAATGGAATAAGTCTTGATGATGGATTTTGAAATCATCATAAACAAAGCTGCTGGAATGCCTTTCCCCGAAACGTCAGCGATGAGAAAACCCAAATGGGTATCATCTATCATGAAATAATCGTAAAAATCCCCTCCAACCTCTTTGGCGGTGTGCATCTGACCGAAAATTTCAAAATCATCTCTTTTCGGGAATGGGCCGGGTAAGGCTGAGAGTTGAATGTTTTTGGCGAAAGCCAGTTCTGAATCTATTCGTCTTTCAGCTTCATGGATGGCATCCTTTAAGGCGTCTACAGTGCTGTTGATGCCCTTGGAAAGCATCTGAAATTCTTTATTGTTCTCCACATGGACCTTCTCATCCAGATACCCTTTGGTGATCTTGGAAAGGGTTGAGTTGACATTGTAAATCCCGTTAATGACAACAACCTGAACCAGTCTGGCAATGAGGAAAAAGATGGCACAAAACAGCAAGATGTTGAAAAGAATCAGCATGTTGGTACCTGTATCCCTTGAAAAGTACATTTCCTCAGTCGGGAGTTTTCCCACAATCAAATAATCATCGGTCTTTTGGTATGAGACTAAATAATCTTTTCCGCTGATTTTTCCAAGAAAAGAACCTTCTTGCCCTTCAAAACGGTCCATACTTAATCCGATATCGTACAGGTGTTTTCCGATATTCGATTCATCGTTGGTGCTGACAATATTCCCCTGGAGATCGCTGATGATGACTCCCCCTGAATTACCTACCCTGAAACTGGGTGCCAGATTTTGAATGTCGGCAACCTCCATGGCGTTGATCAGCTTGAGGGGTGTGTATCCAACTTGTACTATTCCGGGACTATCAATTCTGGCCACACCTACATATTGAAAAATCTCCTTGTTAATCCCCCTGGGCATGGGATCCTGCGCCAGTTCAAAATCCGGGTCCGTGATTGCCGGAAGAAATTGGGCGGATTGATCGGCAGAGGCATAATCATAATCAATGAAAGTCGGTTCTGTTCCCGCAATGAGAATCCCCTCTTCGTTTGAAATGTGAATCTCATCTACTGAAAGGAGTTGGCGAATATTCTCTATTTCCTCTTCGTTATGGATGATCTCCGGTTTCAAAGACAACATCTTTGCCAGGCCATGAGCCTTTGCCAATGCGTTTTCATCGGCTTCCGTTCGAATTCTTGAAAGATTCTTCTCATTTTGTACAATTTGTTTTTCAACATCTGAAAGCTTTAGTTGTATCAAAGTGTTGGCATTCTCTGAAGCTTGTTTTGTTAGAACAGAAAATGACACAACCAGAACACCAATGAAGGCAATTATCATTAAAGCAAATAGCCATATTAAAAAGGTTTTTCTCAAAATTCCACTCCTCAGTGTAGAGACGAACAAAATGTTATCAAATTTCTCTCTGTCTTTGATAATGTACCTTCAAAGTCTATCATATCAGTCTTTAATAAGTCAATGAAAAGATAGGGAGTAATGTTCAATCATGGGATATAATATAATGAAAGATGTATTTTATTTGGAGGTGTGTTTTATGAAAAAAACTTTTTTAGCTTTTAGGATCGTTATAATCATGATGCTTTTGATATGTTTCACTGCTTGCAGCTCTGTTATGGAAGAAATTGCAGAAAGTGATGAAAACACCTACTATTGCGCTGTAAATGGAAACGATAACAACAACGGCTCAATGGAATATCCCTGGAAAACTCCCGGATATGCCGTCAGGCAACTCGAACCGGGTGACACGTTAATCATCCGCGAAGGCGAATACATCTTGCGCCAATT
>CAZRYM010000097.1:0-7363 GCA_964604305.1 uncultured Thermotogaceae bacterium
CCGTCTTTGGCTTTGATAATTTGGATGCCCTTGTAAAACATGGCAATTGCCTTTTGTGCATAGCGCATATTGACCGGATTATCTTCTACAATGAGCACCGTTTTGTCTTGAATGGATAGGCTTTTTTTCAACCCTTCAGTTTCCGGATTAACCGATTCCTTTTCTTTTTTTTGCCCGTAAGGTAGTCGCAGTTCAAAACTAAAAGTACTTCCCTCACCATACTTGCTTTTGAGGTTTAATGTACTGTCCATCTTTTGCAACAGGTTATTGCTAATAGAAAGTCCTAAGCCGGTGCCTCCATATTTTCGTGTCATGGACATGTCGACTTGCTGAAATGCCTTAAAGATGATCTCCTGGTCCTTCTCTTTTATGCCAATTCCTGTGTCGGTGACTTTAAAGAGGATTCTGGCATTATCGACATTTTTCTCTACCACTTTCAGCTGAATATGTACACTTCCTTTTTCAGTAAATTTCACGGCATTTGACAACAGGTTCAATAAGACCTGTCTCAATTTTCCGCTATCCACTTCAACCATTTTTGGAAGCCCTTCTTCAATGTCAACGGAAAATTCCAAGCCTTTTTTCACTGCTTTCCGTTGGATAATCGAGATGGTTTTTTCGATTAACTGTTTTAAATCGGTCTTTTCCGGATTGACCTTAAACCTTTTTGCGTCTATATTGGAGTAATCCAGGATATCACTGATGATGACCAACAGGCTTTTGGCCGATGAGAGTACGGTATCCAAATAATTATTCTGATCCTCATTTAGTCCGGTGTGCTTGAGGATTTCACTAAATCCAATCACGCCATTTAAAGGTGTTCTCAACTCATGGCTCATGGTAGCCAAAAATTCGCTTTTAGCGATATTTGCGGCTTCAGCCAAGTGTTTTGCTTCAATCAGTGCCTCTTCATTCTTTTTCTTTTCAGTAATGTCATGGACGATGGCGTGAATGACTTTCTTCCCATCAATTTCAAGCTGATTACTGAAAACTTCCACATCTCTTAGCTCTCCGGTTGCCAACTTATGTTTAAACTGGAAATATACCTGTTGATTGGTTAAAGCCTTTTTCATTTTAGTTCTGATTTCCTCAGGGGGAAGTGTGTTGATCTGGGATATTTTCATTTGCTTTAATTCGGCCTTTGTATAACCATAATATTTAATAGCGGCTTCATTGGCATCTAATAGATAAGTCGTTTCCGGGTCCACGAGAATTTGAACAGCCAGATGCTTTTGGAAAAGTTTTCTGAATTTCTCCTCACTCTTTCTGAGATCCAACTCCATCGTCTTTTGCTGGGTTATATTCTGCATGATACCTATCGAATGATGCGGGGCGTTTTGTTGATCGTATTCCGTATAACAGTATTCTTTGACCCATTTTACTCGGCCGTCTGACATCTGCAAACGGTGTTCAACGTCGTATGGGAGATGTTTTTCAAGTGAGTTTTTCCAAACCGTATCAACTCTATCACGGTCATCGGGATGAACCCATTTCATGAAGGTCGGGTAGTCTGCAACGGATTTTCCGGAGTCCAACTCGAAAATCTCTAAAATTCCCTCACTCCAATGAAGCTTATCGTCTTTATGATAGTAATCCCATCTCCCCATCTTGGCCATCCTGTGGGATTCCTTTAAGGCCTCTGTCTTTCGTTTGAGCTCAACGATGTCCACGTGGACACCAACAGCCCGATGGGGTATTCCTTGGTCATCCCTTTCGTGGCCTTTCGCTTTTGAAGCAATCCACTTATAACTTCCATCTTTGCATTTCAATCTTATATGTTCCTCACTTTGTTCAAATTTCTCCAAATAGATCGGTAGTTCTGGAATGAAAGGTCTATCTTCAGGATGGATAAGAGCTCTCCAAACATCAGAGGTCATTTCAAATTCATCGGGTTCATAACCCAGCATGGTGTAGAATCGAGGGCTACAGTATATCTCTCCAGTATCCAAATTCTTGTCCCAAAAACCGTGTTCTCCAGTATCCATGGCCAATTCAAGCCGTTCTTTTGTCTTTTTTTCTTTGGTTATATCCTGAACAATGCCGATAATTTTCAGCGTCCCATTTTCCTTATCCCTTTCAATGATGTTTCCAATATCCTTAAACCATCTGTATTCACCGTTTTTGTTTTTGATACGATAGTCTACTTCGTAGGTGTTCGTTTTTCCTTGAATGTGATTTCGCATAGCCTGCATGGTTTTATCATAATCATCTGGATGAACCAGTTTCATGAAGTCTTCGTAATGGCTGAATTCATCAGGCGAATACCCCAATAATTCAGCCTTCCTGTCATCGAATTCGATTTTACCGGAGGGAAGCTCCATTTCCCACCAGGAAAGATTTCCGGCTTGTAAACCTGCTTTTATTTTTTGGTATAGCTTATTTTGTATCTTTTCATTTCTCTTGATCTCAGTGATATCCGTTGAGGCACCTACTATCTGAACGATTCTACCTTCCGACCAGACCGGCGAAAGTTTTGTCAACCCTGTTTTTTTACCAAACGGCATATCAATGGTTTCTTCATAGGAAATCGGACACCCTGCTTCCAGGCACCTGTTGTAATTCTCCTCGATGACCCTTCCCGTTTCCTCACCGAAAACCTCGACCGGTGTTTTCCCCTTCATCATTTCATTGGTCAAGCCGGTGGCGCTTTCCTCAGCCTTGTTGATCTTTTCAAACCGGAAAGTCCCATTTTGTTCGACATTGACCAGGAAGATACTTGCTTCAATGTGGTCCATTAGGGAATCAGTGAAGTTAATTTTGCTTTCGTTTGATTTATTTTTCAAAAATGATCACGAGCCTTTTTATTTATTTTAAATAGTATATATTATTTTTTGTAATAATTCAATAATTAACTCATGCTCATTTAGAGATACTAATCAATTTAATCAACTATAACTTTACTCTTTTTCCATATAAAGGCAACCAAAGAAGAAAGAAGTTTTCACAATGTCTCATCAGAAATGCCCCAATGCTCAAAGATGTTTGATGATGGCCAGCAAGTTGGACGACTTTCTTTGAAAAAACTTGCTTCGGCTACGCAGTACTAACAGAAGTTGATCCCCATCCTGTATAAGCCAGTTGACTTTGAACCTTCTCATAATTCTTGATCATTTATGAATTTCAAGCTTTCTCTTAAAAGCATCAAAAAGTTCTCTAACCGGTCTTTTATTAAATCCAGCTTTTTCTCAAAAGCCATATTTTCAAGGTATTCAGCTTCCTTGGCAAGTCTTTCAAAACACAAGTTTACAGCCTGACCCCTTAAAGAGTGGAAGATTAATCGAAGATTTTCCGGTTTTTCTTCAGAAATGTTGGCTTTCTCAAGTTTTTCAATATTCAAAAGGAGGTCCTCCTGAAAAAGCACCATCATTTCTTGAACAAGTTGTTTATTGCCTCCCAGTCGGGTCAATAACAATTCACCGTCAAACATAACAGGCGCATCTTCCAAGAGCTTTAAGGTGGTTTGCTCTTTTTTTTGTGTTGGAAGGTTCTCAAACAAAACACTTTCTATATTATCAATGGTAACAGGCTTTGGTAGATAATCGTTCATCCCCGCCGCCACACATCTTTCTTTTTCCCCTTTGATGACTCCGGCGGTTAATGCAATAATTCTTGTTTTTTTGTCAAATTCCCTGATCTTTTTTGTCGCCTGATACCCATCCATTTTTGGCATACGTACGTCCATGAAAATGATGTCAAAATCTTCTTCTTTGGCTATTTTGACAGCTTCTTCCCCATTTTTGGCTTCTCTGATCTCCACATTAGGTAAGATTAGAGAAATGGTTGTCCTGGCAAATAGCATATTCGTAGCGTTGTCTTCGGCAACGAGGATGTTGGTGTATTTTTTCAGACATAAGAGCCCTCTCTTCTTTTTTTTCAAAGATTTTTCTGTCTGTTTCCTGTTGAAGTTGTTCGTCATTATGTACATTGGAGATGGTTTTGAGCAAATGTGTCATCTTAACGGGTTTCAAGATGTTTGCTTTAATGCCATACCTGTCACAGTCTGCTTTTAAATCTGCGTTTTCGCTTGAACTGTGTAAAAGGATGGCGGGTAATTCTCCCGGAGAAATCTCAAATTTCTCTCGGATGGTTTTAACAACTTCGATTCCATTCATATAGGGCATGTGATAATCTACAATCAGTAAATCAAAGTCTCTTTTTTTCGTGAGCATTTCCAACCCTTCAAAACCATTTTTCGCACCGGCAACCGTTATACCCGCAGGTTCGAGTCCTTCGCTCAGAATGGTTCGACTATCAGGGTTGTCGTCAATAATCAGTATGTTTTGGATATTGTCCGGTAAATGAGCAGGTTTTTCCGGTGCTTTTTCAGCCTTCAATGACAGGGTAAAGGAAAAGGTGCTTCCACTCCCCAATTCGCTTTTTAAACTTAGCTTTGTACCCATCATCTTCAGAAGTTGGTTTGAGATAGCCAACCCCAGGCCGGTGCCACCAAATTTTTTCGTGGTTGAGATATCTTCCTGAGAGAAGGCTTCAAAAATTCTTTCCCGATGTTTTTCGCTGATACCGATTCCGGTGTCTTCAACGGCGAATGAGATTTTAGCGGTGTGTTGATCCTCTGATTGTTCTTCGTCCACACGAATCACTTGTAGTTCCACTTGCCCCTTTTCAGTAAATTTGATGGCGTTTCCCAGGAGGTTGATCAAAACCTGCTTAAGTCTGACAGAATCTACCCAGGTATATCTTGGCACCTTTCTTTTAATATCCAGCAGAAGTTCTATATCTTTGTCTTGGGCACGGAATTTCACAATGTCAATGATATCCTCACAGAGTTGAATCAAGTCAGTCCTTTCAGGATTGAGTTCCAGCTTTCCCGCTTCAATCTTTGAAAAGTCCAAGATGTCGTTAATGATATCCATCAGAGAATCGGCTGAATGCCTTACAGCATCCATATACTCCCTTTGTTTGTCGTTAAGTGTAGAACGTTGTAGCAGGTCTGAAAACCCGATAATGCCGTTGAGTGGTGTTCGGATTTCATGACTCATATTGGCCAGAAATTCACTTTTCGCCCGGCTGGCTTCTTTTGCCTTTTCCTCAGCTTCTTTTTGCTTGGTGATGTCTGTCATAACGGTGAGAAAAACACGCTCGTACTGGTTGTCGATGATCTCTCCGGAGAACAACCCCGTAAGGATTCTTCCATCCTTGGCTCTAACCTTCAGTTCTATTTCTCTGAGCCTGCCGGTCTCCGAAAGTTCCTCAGCTATATTCTTCTGCTTTTCTGGTTCCACGAAGATGTTCAGTTCTCCACTGTTACGGCCCAGTACAGTTCTAATATTGACATTAGGTCTGGCCTAAGGTTTATACTAAGTCATAGAAAAAATGGATTTTGATTTTCAAAGTTCCATTTGTTGGATTTGGGGCTTGCTAAAAACAAAAGGAAGATGATCAAAATGAATAAAACATCAGGAAACATCATCATCAGAAGTTTCGATGAGAAAAACCAAGAAAAGGTCAGAGAAATTCTTGTGGATTCTTTTTATAGGAAATTCAGTCATCTAATAAACCTGCCAAAGGAAAAGATGAGTATATTTCTAAAGGAATCCGGATTTTCAGATGGCAAAGCCTTTGATGGGTATTTTGTAGCAGAAAAAGACCATTCAGTAGTTGGCGTGATTTTGTTGAAATGGAAAGGTCAAAAAAGGAAAAAATCAAACGGGACACCTTTTCTAAAACTAGCAAAAGAATACGGTTTTTTTAGGGTGATAAAATTTATGATTGGTGCAGCTTTATTACACGAAGAAGTCAATGAGGATGAATGTTATATTGAGCATATAGCTGTTGACGGTGAGAAAAGAGGTATGGGTATCGGTACAGCCCTGTTGAAATTTGGTGAAAACTATGCCTTTAAAACATTGAAGAAAGAGAGATTTACACTGAACGTAGCTGCAGGTAATAAAGGTGCATACAAGCTCTACAAAGAATTTGGTTTTAACCCTGTTCATTATCAGAGAAGTGTTTTATCACAAATATTCCTCAATGAAAGGAAATGGTTTTATATGGAAAAGAATCAGAAAACAGAAACAGGGAATCAAAGAATCAAACCAAAATATATCATGCAAAAGGCTTGGTATCTGGGTTTTATCGGCATTGTCGGAATTTTTAGGCTCCCGGAAGTGTTAAGTGTATTTAACGGAGGTGATTTAAGACAGTTACTCAGCATTCTCTGGTTTTTATGGTTTTTATTCTTTTTGCCGGTGGAAAACAGAAAAAAGATCTGATAAGATTTAAACTCGCTTTAAAAGTGCCTGTATTTCGTATTTTATACCGGTGTTGCTGAAAATGGAAATCATTGTGCTTTCAATCACAATGATTCTCCCTTTGATTTTTAATTTTGCTTTTTTGGCATGCTCTATAAATCCATTTATCTTATACTCAAAATCATCTTCATCGTTGGTTATGAAGTTATAGCACAAATATTGTCCTTCTTTAAGTATAATGTTCCTTTTTCCACCAACCGGAGCAGTTTTCACACAAAAGGTCACCTTTTTTTTATCATAAAGTTCAACAATATCCTGTTCGATAATGTTTTTGGATTCCTTAAAAAGATTGTTTAATATCTCCCTTTCTGATATGTCTTGATCATACGTAATAGTAAACAATTCTTTTAAAAATCTTTCTTCAAATGATTTGACGATGTATTTGTTCTCATTTTTTTTATAATCGCTATATTGATTCAAAATCTCATTTGTCTGCTCTTTTAAGACCATCAGTTCCTGAATCTGCTGATCCAGTTTTTTCGATGATTCCTGCAACAATTCAAAAAATTGCTCGTTTGAATGGTTCTTAAAACATTTTCTGATCTCCGGGACTGAAATATTTAATTTTCTGAGGAGGAGTATATGAGCCAACTTATATACTTCGTTTAATCCATAAAGCCGATATCCATTTTCCTCATCTTTTTTGGGGTTAATGACTCCTTTTTCCTCATAATACCTAATCTGATGGGTGGATATATTTAAGGATTTTGCGATTTCTCCAATAGTAAATTCTTCTCTCATCAACAACTCCTTTGTTGCCGTTGTTTGTTTGAAATTGATTGTTTTTCAGCTTCATTTTTGTTCTACAGACGGTATCTTTATTGAAAAAATCTCTATGATTCCACAGCTTTTCTAAACTATTCTGTTATAGTTTACCAGAAAACCAAAAATATTCGGGAAATTTGTAAGATTTCTCATGAGTTGCTTGCGATATTGTGTGAAGTGTTCTCAAAACCGAAGGGACCGTCTCTCTGGCCAAAATTGCATATATTAGTCAAGGCAACCCTGTACCTTACCCCATCCTTTCCAAAAAAAAGAGATTTTTCACAAACTCTCATTCTCACACATCAGCTTCGTCTGCTCCAGAACAA
>CAZRYM010000098.1:0-7331 GCA_964604305.1 uncultured Thermotogaceae bacterium
ACCGGAAGCGTATTCTTGAGCGATGACCGCTTGATTGTCTTCTCCAAACATGTTCTTGGAATTGATCACATTCAAAAAAGCCTGAGATACTTCTTCACTGTTATGGCAAAAATGTAGACCGTCAGCTCCCGCGCTTCTTGCCGGTTTGATCACAACGGGGAACTTGTTTTTGTCTTCTACCCATGCTTGCAATTTTTCTAGGGAATCAAACAGTCCATATTCAAGCACGCACACACCCGCTTTGGAACAAGCTTCATACATTTCGAATTTATCACGCCTGGCATGGCTGAAAGACAGATCATTCCCCGGTAGGCCGAGGCGATTAGCCAGGTGATCAGCCAGCTCAACACCTGTTTCACATCCGGGAATGACTGCTTTGGGGTTGGTATGTTTTAACAGTTCACATAGTTGTTCTATTGATTGTGTTCCATCCATAAATGTAGAGTAATATGAAGCTGTTTTTTCAAGTGACTTATTGGCTATTTGAGTTATCGGTGCTTTCAGAGAATCCGGGGTTGTACGAACGTGAATAATTGAAAGACCTCTTTTTTTGAGTAGGGGTGGGTAAAAGATACCTGTAGAATAACCATCGACAACTATGACACTTTCTTGTGGATTAATCATCATTTCCTCCCTTAGCCTTGAATTTCGTTAAATTTTTAAACTTTATAAAATTAGTTCCATACTTAGGAAAGACGGATTTAGTCTTGTTTTGAGAAAAAACATTCTTCGATTATAACATACTGGTTCATAAGGTATATGAATATGGTTAAAGGAATTGATTTTTTACGAGAAGTGTATGGGAGTAGCGGCGTATACTCCCATACATCGTAAGGTTTCTTTCTTCTATTTCATCATCCTTGTGATGACCACTTTCCAGCTGTTGCCTTGGAATTCCAGTGTGGTCCAATAGGCTTCTTTGCTAACGGCAATATTGCTTCCGGTTTCCAGGTAAGTATAGTTGCCATGGCCTTCTATTTGATTGATGATTTGTCTTCCCAAATCCTGAAGTTCCTTGTAATCTGAATAGATGCCTTCTTTGAAGAGGTTTGCGCTTATTTCTTCCCGGTCGATATCGTAGATGATGGTGCCATCTTGTTGCATAATCCAGATTTCGTAAACGGTGTTCTTTAGATTGTCTTGAATGATCTTACCGAAGAACTCATAGGGTTCGATGAGTATGCTTAGGGATCCTTTCCATTCTCCGGTTTTATTGAATACCGGCCATTCCACATCGATACCATAGAGGTCTTCTTCTGTCATAAACAGTTTACTGACGACAGGTTTTTTTGTTTGGGCGATTTGAATCATTTGTTGCTGATGGGAGATATCTGTGCCTTCAAGATATCGGTATTTTTCAGGAGTAAGATATTCCATGACCAAATCGGTATTGATATATGCAATATCAAAGGCGTACGGTGATTTGTTGTATAAGTGTGTCAGTATGCCTCGGATATCTTTGGGTAAATCATCAAAACCTGCAAAGATTCCACTGGCTTCCAGTAAATTTTCTTCCATTTGGCTGATCTTTTGCCTTAAAGCCTCTGTCACAGTTAATACGTGTTTTCTCATGTCCAGACTTGAAGAATTCTGTGAAAAGTCGAAGATTTTTTTTGCATAAACGTATTTCCATTCTGTGACATCCTGAGTGTCGAAAATACCGTAGTATAATCCTTTAGCATAAGTGAAGGCAATGGTTCCCGTTTCTTCCTGTCTTATTTTGGATAAGAATTCTTCACTTTCTCCGTTAAGAAGATCTTGTATAGAGGAGAAAAGGTAACTTTCATCACTGGATAAGACTATTTTTTCTCCATTCAGAGCAAAATACACGGTGTCATTATCCAAATTCATCTTTTCGTTAAGATAGATATTTAGTGGTTCCATGTACAATGCCATTCCAACAAAACCTGTTGGGTTTCCGGCTTTTAATGAAGGAACTGCGAATACACAAGATTTGATTCCGGTGGTTCGGCTGATAACGGGATATCCTTTGACTTTCTCATTGGCTAATAGTGTTTTGAAATAGGCTCTGTCGGAGATGTTTTCTCCGGTAAAATTCCGTATGTTTGTGAAATAACTGCCGTCGGGATTCGCATACAGGTAAATGCCCTGATAATCATATTCTTTATGGTCTCTTTCGATTACATCCAATCTTCTTTCAATATCTTTTCTTATTAATGGCCAATTTCCTTCTCTTGTGAAGGGTTTCAATGCCAGTTCGTTTAAGAAACTGAAAAGGTCTGTCATGATGTATCCCGGCATGAGTTGATAATAGTCAAGGGCGAGTCGATCCAGTCTGTCTAATGAGCTGATCAACACATCCGCTTTGTTTGCCAATTCTACAGGAACTCGCATGTTTTTGTCATGAGCCGTGTTCAAGTTGACGATACTCAATCCATCTTTCATGTCATTGAATGTGGAACGATAGGCAATGATTGGAAAGTCCGATGGTGATTTCCCTTGAATGGCAATTTGTAAAGCCATCTGCGCAGCGAGTGAACCATGAAATTCAGGATTGGGAACAACTCCACAAAGGGCTCCATCGTAAATGATGTAGTCGGATAATCCAATGATGGGTTTGTCAGTCACCTGATTGATCATGTCCATTGCACTTTTTGTACTGATAATGTTGCCTTTGGAATCTTTGAATTCTGTTGTTCGAATGAAGTAAAAGACGTTGGCGAATTTTTCCAGTATTTTGATGTCTTTTAATAATTTATCAAACTGTTCGTATTTGAAGAAACCAACCTCTTGAAATTCTCCCAGGTCTTGATTCTTTAAAAACTCTATGTATCCTTCTGTACTGCTTGTATCATCTCCAATAAAGGCAACGGTTTCGATTGTTGGATCAATTTGTTTGCACATATTCAGTGATTGTAAAGGAAAGGGACGTTCCAGTATGCCGGTTGTTTTTTCATTGGGATAACCGTATACAGAAGGGGCGTTATTCACGCCGGAAAATATAATGGGAGTGTTGTTTTCTTCAGGAATCAAGTTGACAAAGTACTGTTGTGCATTATCATCACAGGCGATGATTACATCAGGGTCAAAAGCCTTCATCTGTTCTAGGGCAATTTGACCTGATTTCACCTTCCACTGTTCATCTGTACGCAGTCTTGTGTCCATGTAATAAACCTCTGTTTCACATTCAGCGCTATTCAGTGTGTTTTGGACAGCGTTTGCAAGGGCTGAGTTCCAAGCATAATCCTTGTCATAACTATAAACGACAAATACTTTCGGAATTGCAGCAGACAATACAAGTCCGCATAACAATATGGCCGTTAGAATTAATATTAGTCTTTTTTTCATTTTTTTCACTCCTTTTGTTCGTCATGAAGAATATAACAATTATAACATAGGTTTGAAGTGGACACATTCATGCTTTTCTGTTATAATCACAATAACCTCCATCTTTTGTATCAAGGGAAACCGGTGAAAATCCGGTACGGGGACGCCACTGTAAAGGGTACTGAGAATCTTTATCGAACTTGAACGTTTTAGTTCAAAGTCACTGTGAGAAATCTCATGGGAAGGCTTGATTCGAGGGTTAATCCCTAAGTCAGGAGACCTGTTAGAAAGGATGGAAAAACGCCCTCCGAATCCGGGGGACATTTCATATTTTTAGGAGGTTTTACAGTGAAAAGATTTTTACTTACGCTTTTCTTAATGCTCGTTGTTCTTAGTGTCTTTTCTTTCTCAATCGTCGATGATCTTGGCAGAGTAGTTGAAATTGAAGGAACACCCGAAAAGGTTGTGGTTGGGGCTCCTGTTTTTACCGATTATCTTGTTAGACTTGGTGTTTCCGACAAGATAGTAGGGGTTACAGATTACGATCCCTTTGATGCTGAAAAAATAGGTCTTTCGACTCCATTGAACATCGAAAAAATCGTGTCCATGAAACCTGATATTGTCTTTGTCGCTGGAGGTTACCAGGGTCCTGAAACCTATAAACTGGAAAAGTTTGATTTGACAGTGGTGTGTTTGAACCCCACCAATATCGATTCTATTTTCAGAACTATGAATATCATTGCAGCGATTTTTGATGAAACTGAAAAAGGACAAAAATTGGTTGAAGAGGCAAACCGGAGGATGTTAAGCATTTCGAGAGACCGGGCTTACAAGATTCCCATCGAAGAGAGAAAAACAGTTTTTTATGCCATGATAGCCGGTAATGAGATCAAGGACCTTTGGACATGTGGTCAGGGATCTTTTTTGAACGAGGTTATTTCGTTGGCAGGCGGTGTGAACATCACAGGGAATTACTCCGGTGCAAACGGCTGGCTTCCCATCAGTGTGGAATTCGTTGCCGGTAAGAATCCGGATGCGATTTTGGTTCCTTATTATTACGAAGGCAACGAGAAGGCATCCGAGAAAGTTATCAGAGGTTTTTCTCCCTGGAATAATTTAAACGCCGTCAAAAACAGTGAAATATATGGCATTAACGGGGATAAATCCAACCACGCCAACTTCAATCTCATCGATCTTATGGAGGAAATCTACAATAAACTTTACGGAGATAATTAACGTTGAGACAACGTACTTTCAAATTTTTTGGATTACGTAAGGGAGGAGGGTTATTAGCCCTCCTCCTGGTAATCTTTGTTTTTATACTCTTTTTATTCGTTAACCTTTCTATTGGAACGATTAAGATTCCCATTGCCGAATTAATCAGATTTTTCACGTTTAATGAAATGGAAAATCCCATTTTTAAAACGATTCTTTTCGATATACGTCTTCCAAGGATTTTACTTGGACTTTTTTCTGGTGCCATTTTGGCCGTTGCGGGAAACATGTTTCAGGCTCTCTTAAGAAATCCCCTGGCAGATCCTTATATTCTGGGTGTCTCCTCGGGAGCAGCATTTGGTACAGTGCTAACCATAGCGCTTTTCGGTTCCGGTGGCATCCTGCCGGCAATCTTTTATAACTTGCCGTTGATGGCTTTTGGCTTTGCCCTACTCGTCGCATTTGGAACTTACTTTATCGCAAAAAAAGGTGGAAAGATCCCGGTTGTGGATTTGATTCTTTCCGGAGTCATTATGAATTTCCTTTTCAACGCAGGAACAACCTTTATCATTGTCTTTGGCTGGAGAAACGTTCAACAAGCTTCATTCTGGTTGATGGGTTCTCTCTCCGGTGCCATGTGGGAGAAGGTCAACAGTATGGCAATCGTTGCAGTTGGCGGTGTTGTAATTGGGGTTGTACTTTCAAACAGTTTGAACGCAATCTCCTTAGGTGAAGAAGAAGCGATGAATGTAGGTGTGAATGTAGAGAAATTGAAAATTTTTATTTTTATCACCGGCACAATGATGACGGCTTATACCGTTACAGCAACCGGCCTTGTGGGGTTTGTCGGTTTGATTATGCCTCATACGGCTCGACTAATCGTAGGCCCCAATCACAAAATGTCCGTACCGGCCAGCGCTATCCTCGGCGCTATTTTTCTAACCACCTGCGATACAATTGCTCGATCTGCCTTTCAACCTTCAGAGATGCCCCTTGGTACAATCACGGCTCTTATCGGAGCTCCGATTTTTATCTTTTTGCTTCGGAAGAGTAGGAAACGATAAGCAAAAAAATCCTTTTCATTCTGTTTATTTAGATAAAAGAGGGGACAGGAGCCTTGATTATGGGTTAAGCTTGCTTAACCTTGTATCAAGGGGCCTGTCCCCTCGGTGATTTAAATTGGGCCCTCCCCTACAAAAGATTGAAAAACTCAACAGGAATTGGGTCCCCTCCGGAATTGGGATCGCTGTGATTTTCTAATCTTATTCTAAGGTTGGTGTTCTACAATATGATTGTAGTTTAAAACACTTATCTTAGGAGGTTATGAGTATGAAAAAGTTTTTGTTTGTTTTATTAGTCATTTTGGTCATTGGTGGAGTCGCTTTTGCCGGGAAGGGAAACATGAGTTCAACCGAATCCCGATGGGAATCTTCGCAGAATGGAAGAGGTTACGGAAGTTCTGTTGCTACAGAAGAGCAGGAGCAGTATGGAAAAGGAAACAGGTACAGCTACCAGGAAAATAGCGAAGTTTGTGATGAATTTGTAGACGAAGACGGAGATGGCGTTTGTGACAATTGTGACGGTGAAGGTCTTGCTCCTCAGGATGGTACGGGTAATCAGTATGGGAGAAATAGAACGGATAAAGCTGTTCGCGGAAGAGGTAATGGAAATCAAGAAAAAGGTGCTAACTGCCAGGAGTTTGTAGACGAGGACGGAGATGGCGTTTGTGACAATTGTGACGGTGAAGGTCTTACTCCTCAGGATGGTACGGGTAATCAGTATGGCAAAGGTATGAACGGTCGTTTTTCAAGACAAGGTGGTAGAGGAAATTCGAGGAATGGCAGGAAATAAAGAAATTTGATTTGACAAAAAGTTAAAGAGAGTAAGAGGGGACAGGAGCCAGGGCCTGTCCCCTCGGAGTTCGAAAATTTCTAATCTTATAAACCGATGGGACAGGGCCCTTGATACGTTAATCAAGGTACCTGTCCCATCTTCGTTCATCTTCGTTTAGGTGCTCACCTACAATTATTATTCTTCAGCTAAATATTTTGCGATTTCTTTTTCTATCCATTCGAGACCTTCGTCGATAGTCCATTTGTCATACATGACGTTGGCGAACATGTCTCCGACAGCATATCTGATCTCGTTCCATGTTGCTGGTTTGGGATCGGAATAAGCATCGTTCAGGAATTGTACAGGTACTGCGGCTTTGGGTTCAAGTTTCGTGTATGTTTTCCATTCAGATGTTTCAAGTGCACTTTTTCTAACAGGAAGATAACCCGTTTTCATCGCCCAGTATGTTGTCACTTTAGGATCGATGAGGTATTTCATGAATTTCCAAGCGGCATCTTTTTGTTCGTCTGTGGCGGATTCAAACATGATAACATCTGTTCCGGCCAGAGGTGGGTTGAAATCTGTTCCTTTTGGAATAGCGGTCCAATTCCATTCGTGCTTACCTTTACAGGACCGGTCAACATAGGATTTACCAGCTATTGTACTGATGTAGAAAGCAATTCTTCCCTCACCAAATGGGCCATCCTCGTAATCTCCGGTGACTAAGGCGATGTTCTCTTCTGCGAATCCTTTGAGGTATTCCAATACTTCTTTTGTTTTTTCTGAGTTGATTGTGACTTCGTATTCGCCATCCTCATTTTCTTCAACGATATAAACACCATTGTTGTACATGTAAATCGCCAATGTATCAACATTTGGTCTTAAGGTTGTTCCGTATCTTTCTACTTCTCCATCTTCGTTGATAACGGTGAGGAGTCTTGCGGTGTCTTTGTATTCTTCCAGTGTTTTAGGAGGTTCAAGTCCTTCCAATTCAA
>CAZRYM010000099.1:0-7268 GCA_964604305.1 uncultured Thermotogaceae bacterium
AGATAATCATGAAACGCCTTTTTTATGGACGGATTTTCATGGAAAAATTCTGACAACTCCTCAATTTTGGAAAACAACTCTGCATCTAAGTGATGTTCAAGTCCACACGCCAGCTCCTCCGCCACTTCTTCATTATCCATAAACATGACTTCCGACAAAAAAGTCAGCATGGACTGATGCTTCTGATACACCTTCAAAGCTGTATAAATTCCCTCTTTCGTCAACTTTATGTAGCCATATTTTTTATGATCAACTAATCCCAAATCCCCCAACTTCTTCAAAGCATCGGCAACCGAAGCCGTTTTGACATTCAAACGGGATGTGATATCCTTCACCCTGGCAAAGTCCTTTAAAGACTGCACCTCGTATATGATCCGGAGATAATTTTCCAGACTCTCAGATAATTTTTCCATGACTCACCTCTTGTTTAAACCACACATATTCGTGGTATGATAAATGCATATAAAGAATAGGTCTGCCTATAAATAGTATATCATAAAAATCTAACATATAATACAATAAGGAGAACGTATGGGGCTTTTTTATTATTGTAATCAAATTGAAAAAGATACAGCGGTTTTTGACACTCATGAAACCGGTCATTTGAAAGTGATGAAGAAAAAAGAGGGTGAAGAAGTTTCTTTTATAGATGGCCGGGGCAATGTTTATAAAGGGGTTATTTCGGCGTTAAAAAGGAATGCGGCAATCATTCTAATTACTGACAAAATAGAAGACTTTTCCAGGGAATTGTCAAAATATATTGAAATAACAACTGGATTGTCACGATGGAACAGTCTTGCAATTTTAATAGAAAAGGCTGTTGAGTTGGGTGTGAAGCGGATTAATCTTGTGAATTGTGAGCGTTCAAATTATCAGAAGGTGAATATGGAGAAGATTGAAAAGACAGCGCGAAAGGCCTTGAAGCAATGTGGTGGAACCCTTATGCCTGAATTTAGAGCTGTTGACTCGCCAACAGAAGCTTACACAGTAGGAATCGTTCCTGTGTTACTCAACCCCTATACAAAAGAATCCATAAAGGAAGTGAATTTCCCCTTTAAAACAAATATCTACATTGGCCCTGAGGGCGGCTTTACGGAAAAAGAAGCGGATGAGATTCGATCCTTGTCAACAAAAACTCTTGAAATCAACCTTGGAAAGCGCATTCTTCGCCTTGAAACAGCTGCTATTGTGGCCATTGGTTATATCGCCTTGAGTTAATTCAACAGGGGATTTTGATGAAAAACTCCGTTCCAGTTCCCGGCACACTTTCCAGTTCTACTTTTATTCCGGTTTTTTTGGAATATTCTTTGACAATTGAAAGTCCCATTCCTGAACCGGAGTTGTCATGTCTGCTTTTATCCACTTTGTAAAATCTGTCAAATATTTTTTCTTTTTCCCTTTTGTCAATTCCGGGACCAAAGTCTTTGACTGTAACAATAACACCATTTTTAATATCCTCAAGTCTGATCTCAACAGGTTGGTTCAGGGGTGAAAACTTCACTGCGTTTTCTACAATGTTGCCAATGATCATTCGAAGGATATTTTTATCACTAATTCGGTTTTTCTGCGTTTTTCCGGTGAACAAAAGTTCAATTCCCTTCTTTTGAGCATATGGCATGTATTCTTCCATGATGCTTTTTATTATTACTTCTAAATCTGTTTTTTCCAATTGAGCTCTATTTCCAATATACTCTTGAGCTCGCGCCAGGTGCAGTAGTTGTTTTACCAAATGATCCATTCTGTGGCTGGCGTTGTCAATAGAAACAATCTTTTTGGCTGTCGATTCGTCTAATTTATCCATTTTTGCCAGAAGCATTCCTGTACTCATCTGAATCACCGCCAATGGGGTCTTCAATTCATGGGAGGCGTCAAAAGAGAATTTTCTTAATAGATTGTAATTATCCTTAACCGGCTGTAATACCATACCCGCCAGGATATAAGCCATGATAAAAGAAAGAAAGGGAAAGACCAACACAAACATGATGACTCTTTTTCTAAACAGCACTTTTTCTTCAACGAGACCTTCAAGGTCTATCCCGGCTCGTACGATCAAATCATTCATTCCAGGAATCTTAGGAGTAATCACTCTGGAATAGGTTCTAAATGTCTTAATCTCACCATTTTGATCGGTAAATTTGATGGTCTGAAAAGCTCGCTCTCTTTGGATTTCACCAACGGGTTTTTCGGGAAGCTTGAGATTATTCGGCATTCTTGCACCAATAGTAAACCTTAGATTACCGGCAGGGCCATATACTTGTATTGATTGCCCTTCTTCAAATAAAAAACCCGGAAGCGATTCATTGCTCTGAATTCTGAACAGATCCAGAGCATTTTGTGAGAGATTAGTCAGTTCCACAAGTCTGGAATCAAGTCTGGTATAAAGCGTAGAATGCTGGATACGAATGATAATGATGGAGAAAAAGAGAACGATCGCAAAAATGGATACGGTGAAGATGAATGTCCAAAGCAACCTCGCCCTCTTTAGGGTCTTTGGATAATCGTTTGTATTATCTGTTTTGTGATTAACCCATGACATAGCCTTTTCCCCTGATCGTTTTCAAAACAGTTCCCTTCTTGTCCCCGATTTTCTTTCTGATATTCTTGATATGCGTTCTCAACACATCCGACCAAAAAGAGTCGTCTTCATCCCAAAGATGTTCCTGTAATGCATCTTTGGTAACGATCTGCCCCTTATGAATGCATAAATATTCAAAAATACTATACTCTTTGGGAGTGAACGGGATTTGCCTTCCCCCCTTTTCCACTCTCTGTTTAGTCATATCCAGTAACAGATCCTCTATAATTATCTTGTCAGTTTTCTCAGAATTCATGGAAGCCCTTCTTATTGTAGACTTTACCCGTGCCACCAATTCTCTGGGGTCACAAGGCTTGGGAAGATAATCATCAGCTCCGTGGTTGAGACCTTTAACCCTGTCTTCAACTTCACCCAATGCGGTCAGCATGATAACCGGAGTTTGAATTCCCTTTTTTCTGATGGACTCAAGTATCTCCCAGCCATTCATACCGGGAAGCATGATATCCAATATGATCGCATCAAAGGAATATTCACACGCATAATAATCTCCTTCGGTACCATCGTTGCATACAGTTACCATGTAATTGATTTCTTCAAACAATTCCCGCATGAGTTCTGCTAAATCGATTTCATCTTCAACAATGAGAAGTTTCATAATGTGTTCTCCTTTTTTGAATCCATTAATCCGTAAACCCGGGGGACAGGGATCTGTCCCCCTATGTTTTATGATTCTCTGTTTAGTTTAACATTATTCAGCTGGATTTTTTAGAGCAGCTGAATCTAAGAACTCTTTCATCAAGTCAAGATTGTCATCAAAAAGGAGCATGTTAAAGAAATTTGTGTACATGTTTTGGTTCATCAAGCCTCTTACATTTGGCTGAACTTTCATTTGTGGTCTCTCCTGTGAATCTCTTTGCTCTTTGACCCTTTTAATGGTTTCTCCCATTTTTTGCAGTTTCTCTTTCGCCATTTCGGGAAGTTGTTTAACCCGTTCACTTTCAACAACTCTTTCTTTCATTCTGTCCATGCCACTTGTCATTGTTTTAGAAAGGTAATCCATGAATTTCTCCTGCTGATCTACGGTGATAATCCCTTTTAGGGTATCAGAGTAAGTCTCTCTGATTTCTAAAACCTCTTTCCCTGTTTCCATAGCTTCTTCATGTTTTTCTCTTGCCTTGTCTACATCACCGCTTTTGATTAATTCAACAGCTCGTAGAAGGTAGTTCTTTACTTCTGATTCAACAATCAGAAGAGACTCCTTCGCCTTTTCAGCTGCAGCTATTATTTCCTCCAACTGACCCTGTGTGAATCCAATGTAGTTCAACATGGAAAAGAATTGATACTCCTTTTCCAGACCCGCTATCTCGGGTATACCTTCTGCTAATTGTCCCCTGGGATTAAAACCCAATCCACCTGCAAAGGACATCAATGTAACTGTTACCAATAAAATACTAATTCCAAAGACCTTTCTCATGTTATGCACCTCCAAGTTTTGTTGTTCAATTTGATTTTACAGAATCGACTGTGAAGAATGCGTGAAGGATAAATTTATACACATGGTCTTTACCCGGAGAATTTCTGGTAAAATAAATCAAAATAACAAAAGGAGAAAATACATGAAAAATCACAAA
Organism: uncultured Thermotogaceae bacterium; assembly: GCA_964604305.1. GTDB lineage: Bacteria > Thermotogota > Thermotogae > MWEM01 > MWEM01 > JASUTC01. The sequence continues at coordinate 4,168 of CAZRYM010000099.1, forward strand.
CGAATTCTTATCATTATCTTGTTTGCCTTTACTATCATTACAGTATTTGGTTTTGAGCAATTTGAATTTACTATCGGAAATGAATATATAATACCTGCCGCATTAACAATCCCAAAAGAAAAAGAAACTTTCCCCCTGGTCATGATCGTACAGGGTTCGGGTGAAACCGGTATTGATAACGTGGTGGGAGAGAATGCAACAATCAGAGATATCGCCTATGGTTTGTCAAAAAATGGGATTGCCACCTTTAGATATGGGAAACGTAACGGTTTATACCCCAATGATTTTAAAATATTTACCTATGAAACCGTGAAAATGGAATATCTTGAAGATGCTGAAATTGCCATGGAAACAGTTCTCAAAGTTCCAGGGGTTGAGGAAATTTACTTGTTGGGAGTCAGTATGGGAGGGTATCTCCTACCTGAGATTGCAGATCTGCTTGAGGAAAAATATCCAATCACAATCAAAGGTCTCATCTTATGTGCTTCAGGTATAGCCAAAACCCCTGCACCACTTGTCATGTTTGAACAGATCAAATACCAAATGGAAGGCATGGGTTTTTCTCAAGAAGAAATCCTGTTTTCAAAAAAGACTTGGGAAAACCTTTCTTTAAGACTGTTGAACGAAAATTTTGTTATACACCCAACTATGACTGCAGGCTATGTTTACAGAATTATGGAATCCGATCCCTATTCCAGACTAAGAAGCGCTAACTCCAAAGTACTGGTCATACAGGGAGATGCCGACAGAATAAACTCCTCCAAATTCTTTCATGAGTTTAAGAGAGATTTTGAAGATGAGAATGATCAAAAAAACCAGTTTGAATTTATGTTGTTTCCAGAAGTGAATCACCGGCTTATGATAAAAGAATATGAAGACCTCTACACCGATTTGACAAAAAAGGGTGTGGTGGATCCTCAAATTGTCGGTAGTATTGTAGAATGGATAAAAAGAACAGAGGGGGTATTAGAGGAACAATGAGCGATTTAAAAATATCGGATATTTTAACAATGCAAAAAGAACTTCAGGCAAAGTATAAAGATCATTGGAGGGAATTGACTCCTGAGAACGCCAGAAACAGTCTGTTGTGGATGATGGAGGAAGTGGGAGAAGTCATCTCAATCATCAAAAAACGTGGTGATAATGCCATCATGAATGATGAAGGTGTCAGGGAAAAGCTGGTGGAAGAAATGGCGGATATTCTGATGTACTACAGTAAAATCCTGATATGCTACGATGTATCTTCGGAAGAATTTTCAAAGACTTTCTTTGAAAAACATGCCAAAAATATGAAAAGGGATTTTGTTGGTGAGTATAAGGCTTATTTAAAAAAATAAAAGTTTTAAGCTCTCAAACTCTAAACAAGAGTAGAATGACAATTTCCTTGATTAAAAGATCAAGAAACTTGTCACTCCTGTTTTTATTACTTCCTTCGAATCAAAGATTTCTTATTTCGTAATCATACACACTTTGATCTCTGTTCCAAAAGCTTCGATTGTATTCCACATGACAAACTTTTCCTTTGCAGCTCCCATACCACTTGCCAGGAAAGTATAGGATCCTTCCCCTCTCTTTTCAACGGTGATTCTTTGTTCAAAGAGCTTTAAGAGTTCCGGAAAATTCTGATACAAAGGATCCGTTAGGGTGTTTCTGCCTATCTCAGAGGAATCCGAATCGTAAATGATTGTCCCGCTTTTATCTGTCACAACAATATCTATATCATATCCGGCTATTATGGAATCGATCATCCTTCCCAAGGCAATGGGATCTAAACTCATCAAGATCTTTCCTATCGTCCAATTCGTTTTGTCCTTTACAGGTTTTGAAATATGGATGATGGGTGTGTATGAGTGGTTTGTCTTAACCGGGATGAAAAAGGCAGTAACGTCATTTACCTGAAGTGTTGCCCCTTGAACTGTATAACCGGTTGCAGCACTGACAATTTCATTTTTTTCATTATAAATCAGGATGTTGTTTAGATAGACTTTAGTCAAATATGAGTTCAACAATCCGTTTATAGGTCTTCTGTAGTTGAGATAATTCCTCTCGGTCGTTTCAAGAATCCCTTCAACTGCCTTGAATTCCTTTGATAATTTAACCAATAAATCAATGTAGACCTGATTTTCCTGTACGGTAAAATGTTCATAACCTATTGCTGAAAAAACACTTGTTACACACAATAAAATGATGAACATCGAAAGCGCTTTTTTTATTTTCATTTTAAACCTCCCTGATCTAATAAATGCGTCTCAATTCTTAACGCTGATTGTCTAATTATAGCATAATACATCCAGCTAAATTATTTTGAGTTTTATATGATAAAATTAACACAGACTGATATTGAGAGGACAAAACAATTTTGAAAGAAGAACTGATTAAATATTACGGAACATCACTCTTTGAGCATTATGATCTCGTTCCAAACGGATTGGGAATTGTTGATTTAAAGGGTCATTTTGTTTATATTAATAAGGCTTTTGAAAGGCAATATGGGTTAAAAAGTGCTCTCTTTGAAGGAAAGTCTGTTTTTGATTTTTCCCTAAGTAACCATCATAAACAATTTGCAAAGGACTATTTCGCCAAAATGGTATCCGGAAAAATAAAACCCGGACTTATCCCCGAAATGGGCATATCTTGGGATTATCTTAAAAAGGAAGAAGAGATCAATGGATTTATCTTTGTTATTAACGAACCCACCCAAAATAACAAGAATCAAAAATACCAAAAGCATAAGGAAACATCACTTAATCAGCAATTATTAAAATCCAATTTCGAATTGTCTTACACCCAAAAACTCTTGGGTTTGGTATTGAAAAATGCAAAAATTGGTATCTGGAAATATAATTTTAAGACCAAAGTCAGTCAATACGATGAAGTCTGTCAACAAATATTCGGTTTTGATCCTTCATATCCCGGTGCCAAGATCCGTTGGAAGGAACGGGTTGTCGATGAATTTGTGGGATATATTACCAACTCAGTCATGGCTTATACAAAGGGAAAGATCCCCGAATACGATATTCAGTACCAATTTAGACGACTTGATGGAAGAATCATTTGGGTAAAAGAGAAGGGAGAGATTGTCGAAACGGATGAAACAGGAG
>CAZRYM010000100.1:0-7174 GCA_964604305.1 uncultured Thermotogaceae bacterium
TATATGTATTTGAAATATATGTATAAATTATGTATAATAAAACGAACCGTTCTATGGTTGTACTGCAAAAATGGTAATTTTGCAGTCATTTTTCCAAAATCAAACAATATCTTACTTGAGGGCGGACACATCGGTCCGCCCCTACAATGGAGGAGAGACATGAAAAACACAGATGTTCTAATCATTGGCGGCAGTGCAGCCGGAATAGTCACTGCAATGACGGCAAAAAGTCACAACCCGGAAGCATCGGTAACCGTTATCAGGAAAGAGGAAAAAGTGGTCGTTCCCTGTGGAATACCTTATATCTTTGGCTCACTTGAAAGCAGTGAGCAGGATGTCGTCCCTGATGGGGGTTTGGAAAAAGCCGGAGTCCAATTAATAATTGACGAAGTCACTTCAGTCGATCTAAAAGAAAACAAATGTTTCACCAAATCAGGAGAGGAAATCTCTTTTAAAAAGATAGTCTTTGCAACAGGATCCATGCCAAAGGTTCCCAAATGGTTAAAAGGAAGCGATCTTGACGGTGTTTACACCATCCCCAAGAACAAGGTTTATTTAGACGCATTGGCAGAAAAACTTCCTGAAACCAAAAAGGTAGTCGTAATCGGTGGCGGTTTCATCGGGGTAGAGGTATCCGACGAATTAAACAAAGCCGGAAAAGATGTCACTTTGGTGGAAGTCCTTGACCATGTTTTGGGAGCGGTTTTTGATGATGATATCGCTGAAAAGGCTGAAAATGCATTGAAAGCAAGAGGTGTAAACGTTAAAAGCGGCTCCGGTATCAAGGAAATAATCGGAGAGGGAAAAGTATCCGGTGTTATCCTGGAAAACGGAGAACAGTTGGAAGCGGATGTTGTTATTCTCGCCATGGGATATGCGCCAAACACTGAATTGGCAAAGACTGCAGGTCTTGAATTAAACCGCTTTGGACAAATCAAAGTCGACGAATACATGAGAACCGAATGCACAAACGTCTTTGCAGTCGGTGACTGCGCCCAAAAACATGATTTCATCACCAGAAGAGACACCCCGTCGATGTTGGCTTCAACGGCCTGTGCAGAGGCCAGAATCGCAGGCCTCAACCTGTACAACATTTCAGTCACAAAGAATTTCAAAGGAACCGTTTCAATCTTCTCAACAGCCATCGGCTCAGATGCCTTCGGAGTGGCCGGATTGAACAGATCCCAGGCAGAGAAGCAAAACATACCTGCCATCTGCACCAAATTTGAAGGCGTGGACAAACATCCCGGAAAATTACCCGGAACTCATAAACAAATGGTAGAACTGGTAGTAGCTAAAGATTCGGGTATGCTCCTAGGCGGTACGGTAACGGGCGGTATCAGTGCAGGAGAAATCGTCAACATCATAGGATTTGCAATTCAAAACAATATGAGCGTCTATGACCTTCTGACCGCTCAGATTGGCACGCATCCCCTGCTCACAGCTCCACCAACTGCCTATCCACTTATTAAAGCAGCAGAGATTGCCGTGAAAAAGCTTAAGAATTAACAGGATTTTTTCTGTTTAATAGGGCAACCCTTGTGGTTGCCCCTACCTATAATAAATACCTTGTGAGTGTTTCCTTTAATTGGTTCAAAGAAATCGGTTTCGAGATGTAATCATTCATTCCTGCTGCCAGGCAGTCCACTTTGTCTTTTTTCAAGGCTTTGGCTGTCATAGCCACAATAGGGATTTGCTGATCATGGTCTCGAATCATGGCTGTTGCCTGATAGCCGTCTAATTCAGGCATGATGATATCCATAAGAACCATATCGGGCTGGTGTTCCAGAAAGAGATGATAGGCCTCTTTGCCATTTTTAGCTTCCAGGAGTTCAATTTCCCCTGAAAAACTTGATAAAGCCGCTTTGGCAAGCTTCATGTTGATCGGATCATCCTCCACAAGTAAAATCTTCTTACCGGCCAAGTCGGAAATTTTAGTCTCAGTGTCAACTGCCACAGGCGTGGTTTTGCCATTTTCTTCTGAGGATGCTTCTTCATAATAGGGCAGAACTATGTCAAAGTAGAAATCACTGCCTTTTCCCGGAGTGCTTGTCAGTTGAAGATCACTGCCCATCTTGTTTAACAACTGTGTGGCTATGGCCAACCCTAATCCTGTCCCTCCAAATTTTCGTGTATTGGACATATCCGCTTGGCTGAAGAGGTCAAATATGATTTTCTGATGTTCTTCTCCTATCCCAATTCCGGTGTCACGGACGCTAAAATGCAAATCAACCATCTTCTTCTCTTGGTCTATCCCATTCTTTTTAACAGTCACTGTCACACTGCCCTCATCCGTAAATTTGATGGCATTGGTCAAGAGGTTCAGCAGCACCTGGTTGAATCTCAACGAATCGATTGAAACAAGTCCAGGGAAGGTTTCCTGAACATCATTCACAAGTTCTATCCCCTTTTCCATAGCTTTACTTTGGACCACTTCAAGTGTATGTTTTACAAGTTTTTTTATGTCCGTTTTTTCTAAGATCAGGTCGAGTCTGTTTGTTTCTATCCTGGAAAAATCAAGAATATCGGATATTAGACCTAGAAGGTTGTTTGCCGAGTGGATAACGATATCTACAAATTCCTGCTGATTTTCATTGAGAGGAGTGCCCTTCAAGATTCTACTGAATCCCAGTACACCGTTGAGAGGGGTTCTCAGTTCATGACTCATGGTTGCCAGAAATTCTGTCTTGGCCTTGTCGGCCTTTCTTGCTTCTTCCATACTTTCTATGAGCTCTTCATTCATGGCTTCCATTTCTTCATTACTCGCCTTCAGTTCGCTTTTTTGTCTCTGCAGAAGAAGCTCAAGTTCCTTTTGCTGGGAAATATCCACCGCAATGAAAAGAAGGGACTTTTCCTCTGACCCGGGAACCATAAAGGGCATTTTCAAGGTGGTGAACCAACGAGTCTGTCCATCACGAGTTGGAACAGGTTCAGCGGGGACGATTTTTTGACAGTCTGATAAAAGTACCTCTCGGTCGTCCTTCATATACTGGCGTGCTTCGGGAATATCGCCAAGTAAATCAACATCTGTCTTTCCAATCATCTTCTCCGGATCGAGACCCCATTGGACAGCCAAAGTCTTATTGACCATAACAAAACGACCCGAAAGATCTTTCAAACCGATAAAGCCAGGGAAAGCGTCAAAAATCATACGCAAAAGCACGGTCTGCTCACTCAGTTCATATTCCATGTGTTTGCGTGCTGTAATATCAATATTGGTGCCTGTCCAGCGGATTGGCTTTCCGGCCAGGTCTCTTTCAAAATCCCCTCTTGTGTTTATCCAATGCCAACTGCCGTCTTTGTGACGTAGACGATGCTCAATTTCGTAATGATCTGTTTTCCCCTCTAAATATTCGTTTAAAGCCTTCTCGATCCGAGGTGCATCTTCCGGATGCCAGAGATTTTTCCATCCTGAAAAGTCATTGACCACTTCATGGTCTTCATATCCCAGCATACTTTTCCATCTTTTGGAAAAAAACACACGATTCTTTACCATATCCCAGTCCCACAGACCTGCACCCGTTCCTTCAATGGCTCGTTGAAAACGGTCTTTACTCATTTCATGCTCAAATTGTCTGTTGCGCTTTTCAATGAGCATACCAACCATCTCTGCAAATACAAGGGCTTCTGTTTCGTTCACTAATTGGTTATCCTTTGAGAAAATCAGTGTGAAATCACCAATAATCCGTTCGTCTTGTGTGATCTTAATAACGTTTACCTTCCCAAGATTTAAAGTCTTTTCAACAAGCCGTGTGGAACTCTTTGAAATGAAATGGTCTGTCAACTCATGCAAATGGTCAAATGTGGCTACAGCTTTTACTCTTATCAATTCAGTACACGCTGGAGCGGGAACCCATTCCTTTTCATACAAATTAAAGCCAAGCATCTCCGTGACTTTTTGCAGAGTAGATGAGAGACCGGCAATAGTGGTTGTCCGGAATTTTCCTTTCCCTTCCAAAAAGACATTCAACGCCACGTAACGGGCACCGGTGATTTTCTTCATCCTTTGGGTTATCTGATCGTATGAATTTGACCCTTGCCGATCATCCAGGAAGGCTTTTGAAGCTTCCACCAACTCCCGCTCATGGGTAATATCTGAAAAAACCGTTGTGAAGTAGCCTTTTTCGTATGAGAAGGCCTCAACTCGATACCATCTGTCCAGTGGAGTGAAATACTGCTCAAAAACCCTTCTTTCGCCTTCTGTCGCAATCTTACCGAAAAAGTCGATCCAATCAAAATCATCGTCAACTATTTTGGGAATCACTTTGGTGATTCTCCGGTTTAAGATTTTACTTTTCTTTAAACCGGTCATTCTTTCGAATGCAGGATTCACAGAAAGAAAACAAAAGTTTACAGGTTTTTCCGTTTCATCGTAGATCACTTTATGCCTGGCAAATCCCATTTCCGATTCTTCCATCACTTTTTCAAAACTGAGCATCCATTTTCCCTCCATCTATCTTGCGGTACATTTTTTTGTCATTTTTTAAAATTGCCTTATGTGATGTGTTAATGTGGTTTTTCCAAGAACAAACATAGGTTTTATTGCAAGTTTCTTTGGAGAAATATCAAAAAAACTTTGTGCATAGAATCCTGCATTCTCAGAGAATTTTTATGTTTTTTAGCGTGTCATAAATACTTTTTAAGGGTTCCTTTTAGCCTTTCCAAAGAAAAGGGTTTTGTGATGTAGTCATTCATACCGGCGGTCATACAATCTGCTTTTTCTTCTTTTAGCGCTTTGGCTGTCATGGCTATGATGGGAATTTGTTGGTCCTGACTTCGTATCATGGCTGTTGCCTGATAGCCGTCTAATTCAGGCATGATGATATCCATAAGAACCAAATCGGGGTGGTGTTCCCGGAAGAGATAATAGGCCTCTTTGCCGTTTTTGGCTTTGAAGATTTGTATTTCGTTGGAAAACTTGGAAATGGCACTTTGGGCATAGTGCATATTGACGGGGTTGTCCTCGGCAATGAGTATCTTTTTGTTTGTGTAGGATGCATTTTCTGCGATTTCCTCATGAAGTACTTTGTCTGAATCGGTAAGTTGTTCTTCCTTAATTGGCAACAACACATCGAAATAAAATGTGCTACCTTTGCCATAAATGCTTTTAAGTTGCAATGGAGCCCCCATCAGCTCTAACATTTTTTTTGAGATTGCAAGTCCCAGTCCCGTTCCCTCAGCTTTTTTGGAGCTGGTCATATCCGTCTGTTGAAACGGATCAAATACCTTTTGCTGATCCTGTTCTTTTATCCCCACGCCGGTGTCGGTTACCGCGAAGAGTAGCCTGGCTTTGTCTGTTTGCTTTTCCAGCAGATTTACGGTGAGCTGAACCGACCCGTTATCAGTGAATTTCACAGCATTTGAAAGCAGATTCAATAGGATTTGACTTAGTCTTGGTCCATCCATCTCAACGGTTTGAGGAACTTCGTTTCCAATGTTAACAGATAGGTCCAATCCTTTTGACTCGGCCCTATAGCGGACAATAGACACTGTTTTTTCGATCAGCGGCCTCAAATTCACTTTTTCCGAATTCAGTTCAAATTTCCCGGCTTCTATTCGGGAGAAATCAAGGATATCGGCGATGATATCCGTTAGTAGTTTGCCTGATGTGTATATAACATCTAAATATTCCCTTTGTTCACTATCTAAAGAAGTTTCGCTAAGTATATCAGCAAACCCGATGATACCATTAAGGGGCGTTCGCAATTCATGATTCATGTTGGCGAGAAATTGTGATTTTGCTTTGTTTGCTGATTTCGCTTCCGATTCGGATTGCCTTAACTTTTTCTCGGTAAGCTTCAGCTGGACTAACATCCCGATCAGTTCTGAAGTGGTTCTTATCTTTTTCTTAGCAAGTTCAATGATATACGGAGGTCGTTTTCTGTAGGCTTCCTTTTTTTCAATAAGCACTTCTAAAGGAACAAGGAATTTCTTTGACAGTTTTTTTAGAATCCGGATATCCTCCGGCGGATTGGCGTATCCAACACTGAGGGCTCCAATAACATTTTCACCGACAAAAATCGGAACGGCATAAATCTTTAATCCACCATCGCAATGCGAATCCACAATATTACCTGTTTCCATTGCCTTTTTTGCATGTGCCCAACAACTCTCATGACAAATCCACTTACCGGACTTCAAGGCTTCCCGATTAGTTGATTCAGCACACAGCTTTCGAGATTGGCTATCTAACAGTTGACACCATCCAGAAGAGAAAAGGCCTGTTGCATAATCACCGTTTTGTTCATAAATAGCAATCGAGGATTCCAACAAATCAATTGTCTCGCCGGCAAGTTTCTGTAGGGTCTGTTTACCTACAGAATCCAGTATGGTTCTATTGGTATTTAAAATTGTAAGATCCCCATAAAAAGGGGGGCCAGATTGTTGATACAAATCATCGGTGTTTCTTGTTAATAACCACTTGATTTGCTCAATTTCAGCCTGGAGCTTCTTTTCCTGTGTTATATCTCGGAATATGCAGTAAGTCTGCTTGAAATGTCCATTTTGATCAAACGCAATTTTCCCGTCAAAAGAGACGAATATTGGGGAGGAATCCCTTTTTTTCATATTGAATTGAACGTTATAGATGAAGCCCATCTTCTTAAAATGGGCAAAGTTTTTTGCAAATTCTTCTCGCTGTTTCTCATCATAAAGAAAATCTCCAAACCATTGACCGATGACTTCCTCTCGGTTATAGCCCAAAATATGAAGCCAGATTTCGTTAACATCGAGAAAACGCCCGTCTTCGTCTAATGATTGAAAAGGTAAAGGCGCTTTTCTAAAAAAAAGTTCATATTTTTCTTTTTCTTCCACCAATTCTAAAAGAGTTTTTTCATTATTCAATGAGGGTCATCTCCACAAGAACTTTTTTTAGTATATCACGTTTTTATATCTCATGAATGCTTCCACTGAAAAAAGGTTATTTTGGAAGACATAATCTCAAAATCAAATGTTATTTCATTTGCGGGAGCCCACGTGGGGGCTCCCCTACAAAAGCTTGTAAATCCTATCTACAGAATCTAAAGTTATTAGCGATTATCTTCTTTCCGGTAATTCTTATCTCCGATTGTTACATCATTCTTTCAAGCCTATAGAAAAAGAACAATCCCTCTCATTTATTAAGGGCACCCCTTATTGCGGGTGCCCTTACAAATGTGTATTGTTGTTTCTTATT
>CAZRYM010000101.1:0-4120 GCA_964604305.1 uncultured Thermotogaceae bacterium
TGAATCATGATTCAAGGCTGTACTCCGCAATTTTCATAAGCTGTGAAATTCCATTAATCACTTTCTGAACAAACAAAATGAATTGATTAAAAATATTAAAATGATCTCAAAGAGGATTGATGACAATTCTTAAAAAATTGTCAGAGATCGTCCATGAAGAGAACAAATTGGCCGGCAATGTGGTGGAGCGGATCGATGAAATTGAGGGGGAAACACAGAATATCTCCTCCTCCCTTGAACAAGTCACGGCAAGTGTCCAGGAAGTTGCAGCAAATTCTCAAACGGTGGCAAGATCATCCAAAGAAATATCGGATATGGCCGAGAATTCTAAAAAATATGTGAAGGAAAGTTCCGAATCGGCCACCTTGATTGAAGATAAGATGAATGAAGTAACCACACAAATGATCAATACTGCGAGTAGTGTTGAAAAACTCGTGGGGAATCTATCAAATATAGAGGCAATTCTTGCATCGATAAACGCCATTGCAGAACAGACGAACCTGCTCGCACTAAACGCTGCAATCGAAGCTGCCAGGGCTGGAGAAGCCGGTAAGGGGTTCAGCGTAGTCGCTGACGAGATCAGAAAACTTGCAGAAGAAAGCAAGGAGGCCACAAAAAAGGTGGCAACAATTCTCAAAGACATCTCTAGCCAATCAACGGAAGTCAAGGAAAAAACTCAAAACGTAAATATCAGTGTTAAAGAAGCTTCTTCCATCAGTGTTGAAGTCAGAGAAAAACTTGGCACCCTTATGAGTCAGATAGACAATATGGTATCCGGGAGTGAAGAGGGTTTCAATCTTTCCAACCTGCAAAAAGAATCAACCGATGAAATTTCTCAGGCGGTTGAAGCTTCAAATGTCAGTACCCAATCGTTGGTGGAAAAGCAGCAAATGATAGTCAAATTGATTACGCAGTTGAAATCTGGTGTGGATACCGTTGAGCGGTCCGGGCAGGAATTGCATACTTCTTCAGGGGATTTGGGAAAAGAAATCAACAGGTTCAAAATCAATGAGGACAAAAACATATAAACTCAGTTCAGAAGAAAAAAAACCATTTGGAGGTGTAAGAATGAAAAGGCTTTTATCCATTTTAATTTTATCCGTAGTGATGTTATCCTTGGTTTTCTCAAACGCACCATTTAAAATCTATACGGAGCTAATCGGGAGATCGCAATATTATGATGAACAGGGTACACTAACCGGTTCATCGGTGGAAATTGTACAAGAGATACAAAAAAGAGTGAATGATGATACTGAAATTGAAGTATTACCCTGGTCACGTGCATACAACTTGATTTTATCTGAAGACAACGTCATCCTCTTTTCAACCACATTAACCGAAGAAAGAAGAGATCTGTTTCAATGGGTAGGACCTATCTTTAGCCAACCCTGGGTTTTTTATGTCAAAAACGATTCAGGTGTAGAGATTAACAATATGGAAGATGCTGAAAAACTGAAGAGAATCGGAACATACCTAAATGATGCCAGAGAACAATATTTGCTATCATTAGGCTTTGACAACATCGATAGTGCTGTAAATGAGGTTAATAATATCAAAAAGCTGAACATGGGAAGAATCGATGCAATGATCGCTTCTCCCGACAACTTTGTAGCTTCGTGCAGAGAAGCCGGTATAGATCCTGACAATTTTGAAGAAGCCTATCTGGTCTCGGAGAAGGAACTATATATCACATTCTCAAAAGATTTTGACGAAGCCATCGTTGCTGAATGGCAAGAAGCCTTAAAAACCATGTACGAAGACGGAACCTTTGAAGAAATATATCTCAGATGGTATCCGGATGCACGACTTCCGACCTATAAAGTGGTGGAATAAACAAATTCTCTAACCATACAACGGTTAAACCGAAAACAATAATTTTATAGTTATGAACTTAAGGAACAGGGTTATTTTCATTATGGGAGCAGGGATAATGCTCCCATTTTTTTGGAACTTTTAATTATTACCTTTTGAATATTTTCTTAATTGTTGTATAATAAAAACACCTCATAAAATTCCAAAGTATCATATTTTTGTCATAACACCTGATAAACCTAATTCAGAGGTAAAGGATTAACCATTCGTTTGTGAAGCTATTCTGACTTTTAACAAGAGGGGTGTTTGTTTGCATGAATAGAAAACAATTCATACAGTTTCTGGTTCTGTTCTTTTTGTTTGGATTTTTGGCTTTATCGGGATGTATCAGTGGAATCAGTATTGAAGCTGATTTCTCTATAGATCAAATCCTACAAATTGATGCTTCGGAACAAATCAAAACCTTTGCCATCAGGCCCTTATCAGATTATGATGACCTCATTTATGTTTTATACAAACCATTGGAAAATAGCTCCTTAAAGGCCGATACACAATCGTCTTCTCCCACGGGGTTATATGTCATACCTTCTGCCATAGGGACTTTATTTCAGACAGATGCTGCTTTAAGTAATGTTCTCTTGGGTTCAAAGGAAATCCTATTAAAAGACAATTTGTTTTTTTTCATCAAGGATCAAACGGTAGGGGCGGTTAACGAGTCCGGTATTTTACAATGGGAAAGGGATTTCACTGTTCAATCCAAAACGCCAGTTACGTTTGGATTTGGAGTAAATTCAGTCGATGAAGAACGATTGGGCGTTATCTTTTACAATGAAGACAATCGTGATGAACAGAGTGATTATACCTGTGAACTGTATCCTTTCACAGGGGCTGATAGTCCAGACCGAGAAATTTTCATATCTCACATTGAGCCGATAGAAAACATATTTGGTCCCTTCACCGTATTTGATCAAAATTACTTTTTACTAAAGACTGAAAGCTGGTTGATTAACGATACGGATGGTATATTTGTCGAAACACCGGTTCCCACTAACAATTCGATCCTTTCTGTAGGACCTCAGTTTGATGCTAACGGTAACGAAGAGCTCTATTTATTGTATACAGATGGAGACTCTTTGACTGAACTGATTTACAATCAGAATGGCGAATTGATTTCTACCAAACAAGTACAGAGCGATTTGCAAACAGGTATAAGAAATGATATACGCTTGGGTGAAATTATCGCCAACAACCCCGTGAATAATAAGGGGAACTCTATCTATATGGCAACTGATAAAGGGATTCCGCAGATTAAGCAAAAAAACATTCAACCACCGGTTGAAGATAGACTACAAGTGGAATTTAGTCAAACCCCTCCCTCTGTTGTTGAAGCGGAAAATTGCACAAATGGGGAATGTCAGGTACAATTACACATTAAATCCAATAAACAGAATATTGAATATGATGGGGTTTATATAAAAAAAGAGGATGATACCGATCTATATAATTCGATGGAAGTATCACAAGGCCAAAGTAGTGAAGGGGAATATCATTATACCCTTACCTTCTCGATTCCCGAAGGAAGAAACAACATCGTTATCGTTTTTAAGAGTGGTTGGCAGTATGCGGGTCTCTCCTTCCAAATCGAATGCATCTGCCCTGTAACGCCACCGCCTGAAATCAACTGGGACCCTGACAAACCACCGACAGATACCACCGCTGAGGATACAACTAAATTGAATATCCAATCCGATCAGATTTTGGATATCCTAAGGATATGGAACAACACCCAACCACAAGTGATGGAAAGTCCCGTATATGAAGAAGATGACAACAAATTCAATTACGAGGCAACCGTTGATTTGGAAGAAGGAGATAACGACATCCAAGTTCAGGGTGAAAATGAAAATGGCGAATCCAATACGATTGACCATATCATCGAAAAAGGATCCCCACCGGAGATAACCTTTGCCGAAAATCCCCCTGAACAACTGACGAATTGTGAAGATGATGAATGTGAAGCTCAGCTTATCATTACCATCACAAATAATTTTACAGAACTCATCTGTCAGGTGGGCGATGAGGAACCTGAAACTTACAACACACTACAACCTGATCAGGATGGTAATTACTTGATTTACCCAATGCTCAAAAAAGGTGACAACACCATTACTATCACAGCAAAAAATCAATTTGGTGAATCAAACACCCTCACCTGTACTATTGAATGTGTTTGTCCTGAAGAGGAAACACCCCAAATCAACTGGGACCCTGACAAACCACCGACAGATACCACCGCTGAGGATACAAC
>CAZRYM010000101.1:4220-7113 GCA_964604305.1 uncultured Thermotogaceae bacterium
TGATGGAAAGTCCCGTATATGAAGAAGATGACAACAAATTCAATTACGAGGCAACGGTTGAGCTGGAAGAAGGAGACAACGACATCCAAGTTCAGGGTGAAAATGAAAATGGTGAATCCAATACGATTGACCAAATCATCGAAAAAGGCTCCCCACCGGAAATTGCCTTTGCTGAAAATCCCCCTGAACAACTAACGAACTGTGAAAATGATGAATGTGTAGCTCGGCTGGTATTTTCCATCACAAACACTTTTACAGAACTCACTTGTCAGGTAGGGGATGAAGAGCCTGAGACTTTTACCGATCTCCAAAGCGATAATCACGGCAATTACGTGATTTACAAAACAATCCAAAAAGGGGGTAACGCTCTAACCATCAAAGCAAAAAATCAATTTGGTGAATCAAACACCCTCACTTGTAGCATTGAATGTGTTTGTCCTGAAACAGGAGACTATATGCATAAAGATACCATCGGTGAGGAAACCATCACTCAACCTGTAGATATTAATATTTATTTGTATGATGCGACTTACGGGGTCTTGGTGGTTTCTCAGTTTATCCACGACATGCAGACGTTGGGTCAGGTCTATAAAATCAGTGCTCAAGCTGCACAGGCACTGGCATACTATACAGGTGTTGACGGTTATATAGGTCTTCAAGGAGTCGCGTGCGGTTTATCGGATAATAATACGCTCTTCCTTCAAAAAGGTGATTATATAGCCGGTACAAATTCAGAGGGTGCTCCGGTTAATACTTATCCTTTATGCAAAAATCACCAAAACCAAACGGGACAGATTGACAGATACGGTAATCAAATCCGTTACCTCTCCAGAGATGCCGGTGGCTCTGGATATGATTATTTGAATTATTTGTATCCCAACGATCAATCACAGAACAAAGGAGTTGCTATCACAGGAAATGCCGGATGTGATACGGTTAATAATTCCGGGCAGCACCACGGAAAGGTCCTCATGACCAATACAAATACTGCTTCAGGGTCACGACCGGATTCTGCCTCTATCATTGTGGTGGATGATACAGGATCAAGCGAAAAACTCTTTGATATCCCGGAATCAGATGGAATACCCATGGATATCAGCGTAATTTCCGATTACCCGGATTTTTATTGTCTGGTTACTGCTCAAAGAGACGATGGATATTGGGTCAATTTATATACTGAGGCGGGCCAAAAGCTCATCGAATTTAAAACACATGATCTAATCACCTCTCAAACTCGTGAAGAACAACGGGATACGGCCATTTACTCTGCAATTAAAGGAGAATTTGACGATTATATTTACGTCATCAATAGCCTTTATCCCGGCGTGCAGGTTTGGGAAGAGGGTGAGTAAACGAGTACAGTTAAGAAAAGATCCTTCCGGTTTTTGGTCATCGGGAGGATCTTTTTATTTCTTAATTAAGGCCTGCTGAAAAACGAAATATTCCTCCCTCGGGGGAGGTACCCCCGCAGGGGGTGGAGGGGGTTATTGGGAGAATAACATTGACAGTGATGTTCCCGTTATAGTGTTTAGACCCCCCCCGCCGCAAGCGGCCCTCCCCCCCAATGGGGGAATTTACCTGCTTTCAGTCATTCGTGAAGTTTTGCTTTTCAAAAACTTCAAGGCGAGTTTCACAACGCCCGCTGCTTGGTTTTTCGAATATTTCCTTAAAAAACCTTGAGCTAAATTGGCAAAAATGCTCTGTAATTCTTTATTTGTGAGGGCTCAGAGTTTTTCAGCAAGCCCTAATTAGAACAAAGCTTGCTAATCTTTATCTCCAACCAGCTCAATCGATTCTTTTCCTGATAGATGCTCGATTTCGATTTCCACCATACAGGTTTGTTTGAAAAGTTTATCAATTTCTTCCAACCGTCCTTCCTTGTGGTTTGGAGAATACTTGGCAGCAAGGATTTCCAAAGCTGTTCTTTTTTCTTTTGCATCTTCTAATATCCGGGCTTTTCCAAAAATAATCACACTGCGATAATAAGTCGTGTATTCTTCCGGTATGATTTGATCCTTGTCAATGACACAAAAGGAAACCTTTTCGTTTCTTGTAAGTCCATCCAGTTTATGGCCCGTATTGGCACAGTGGAAAAACAATCGCCCATCTTCATAAACAAAACTCAGGGGGACTGCATACGGATAACCATCGTCGCCCGAAACTGCCAATACACCTGAAGTCGCTCTCTTTAAAACGGCTATGCTCTCTTCATTTTCTAAAGCCTGTTTGATTCGACGCATTTCTCGAAACATGTATCTACTCCTTTCAACGCTAAAAATTAGTTAATCAGCCATTAGCCCATCCACAGGAATGGATACGATGTGAGATTTATCATCCCAAATAGTTCCCATATCCCAGGTATATCCCAGGGAAGTAAAGGGGATGCCTATCCCGATTTTGTAGTTATCGATGGAACTGTACACTGAAGCCTCTGCCCAATAATGATAATTCGGGTCAATGGAATCATAAATAAAATCGGTGACAATGCCCAGATTAAAATCTTCGTTGAATGTGATAGCCCCCAATAGATTGAGTTCTACATTCAATTGCAAACCGATTTTTAACGAATTGTCCCTTAATTGTTGAAATTCAGTACCGAAAAACTCAAAAGACGCATTCGGAAACGGTGCATATACCACATCCGGTGTACACCAGGCCTGAGGTATGGGAAGCCAACCCCAGATAAATTCCAAACGGACGCCTGCATCAAATTTAGCCCCAAAGGAACCATTACCTGTTTTCATCTTTGTTTCGTAGACAATACTGGCATTATCCGTCGTTGATTCATAATCAGCCACCAGGTTGATGATAAAACCGGCAGTAAGCTTTTCAATGGGAATTTTGATGGGAATGGTGATAAATTTCCCGGTCATCTTTGATCCGGGATCAACTC
>CAZRYM010000102.1:0-7101 GCA_964604305.1 uncultured Thermotogaceae bacterium
GCCATGTGTTGGCTGAATATCACAAGGCGGGGGAAAAAGAAGTCAAAATGGCCATCGATGCTGCCATGAAGGCAAAAAAAATATGGTCAAAATTCTCTTGGGTGGACAGAGTGGCCGTGTTCAAAAAGGCGGCAAAACTCCTGTCAGGCTCATGGAGAAGCACTCTCAACGCCGCATCCATGTTGGGGCAGAGTAAAACAGCATTTCAGGCAGAAATTGATGCTGCTTGTGAACTCATTGACTTTTTCAACTTCAACGCCTACTTTTTGACACAACTTTATCAGGAGCAACCCGAATCGTCAAACGCCATCTGGAACCGGAGCGAATACAGACCCCTTGAGGGATTTGTCTTCGCAGTCACACCGTTTAACTTTGCGTCCATCGCAGGAAATCTGCCATCTGCACCCGCCATCGTTGGAAACACAAGTATTTGGAAACCGGCATCTTCTGCAGTTTACACAGCCTATTTCATCATGAAACTCTTTGAAGCCGCCGGCATGCCCGCAGGGGTCATCAACTTCATACCCGGACGGGGTTCTGAAGTTGGCGATATCGTACTGGCCGATCCCAATCTGGCGGGAATTCACTTTACCGGTTCCACAGAAGTCTTTCAACATATGTGGAAAACAGTGGGAGAAAACATCAAGAATTATAAAACCTATCCCAGAATTGTTGGTGAAACCGGTGGTAAGGACTTTGCCGTCGTTCACAAGAGTGCAGATGCGGATGAAGTCACCACCGCTATTATCAGAGGAGCCTTCGAATATCAGGGACAGAAATGTTCAGCCCTTTCCAGGGCTTATATTCCACAATCTTTGTGGGAAAAGATCAACACAAGTCTGATGGCAGAGCTTGAAACACTGAAAATGGGAGATCCGGAAGATTTCACCAATTTCATGTGTGCCGTTATCGACAAAGGGGCATTTAAAACCATCACTGAGTACATTGATTATGCCAAACTGAGCAAAGACGCAAAGATCATCTACGGAGGCAACTATGACGCTTCAAAGGGCTACTTCATCGAACCTACAGTGATTCTGACCACCGATCCACGCTTTAAAACGATGAAGGAAGAAATCTTCGGACCTGTTGTCACCCTGTACGTCTATGAAGACCGGAAATTTGACGAGGTGCTGGAACTATGTGACACCACATCCCCTTACGCATTGACCGGTGCCATATTTGCAAAAGACAGGGAAGTAATAATCAAGTCAGCCCAAGTTCTTGAACACGCTGCCGGAAACTTCTATATCAACGACAAACCCACAGGAGCCGTTGTGGGACAGCAGCCATTCGGAGGATCCAGAGCTTCCGGAACCAACGACAAGGCCGGAAGTGCCATGAACTTACTGAGATGGATGTCAGTGAGAAGTGTGAAGGAAAATTTCGAACCGCCAAAGGATTATCGTTATCCCTTTATGGGTGAGAAATAAAGGAAAAGACACCAAAAAAGACGGGCCCTAAAGAGAGCCCGTCTTTTTTTATGCTAAAGTTTTAAAACGTTCTTACTGAATAACGATTTCTATTGTGTATGGCTGTGGATAGCAAGTGCTTTCAACCTGAACCTGAATCGTTGTGATACATGGTCCACCTTGTTGACAGGGATTATACTGAGGCTGACAAGGATTGCAGGGTTGACAGGGATTACATGGTTGGCAGGGATTATACTGAGGTTGGCAGGGGTAAAGCTTTAACTGTGATGTATTGCCATTCCAGGAAAGAACCCCCACATACCATTGACAAGTTGTCGTTCTGTAAATCCTCATGACAACAGTTTGTCCGGGTTGCAGGCAATCCAAAGCATTAGCCAGTGAAAACTTATTCCAGGTTTTTTTGTAACAATAATCAATACAGCGGAATTGTGATAATTGTGATTCCAATGGGCAACATGCCGTAAAGGAATAACTTCCGGGAGAATAAGTCTGCTGGCATGGGTTACAGGGATCACAGGGATCATTACAATTGGCGCAATCATCCAATGGACAACATCTGCCAAGGCATTTGTAAGCCGGGAAAACTACGGCTTCAGTAATAACATCTCCTTTTGCAAGAATGCCATGAGCAACATAACCGGCTACTGTACTGGACACGTAAACACCGTGGACTTTGTCATCACAAATGTGACCCGTCCAGTTTTGCGCACAAATCCCTATGGTGTAAGCCATACTCAATGTTGCCAAGAGTGTGAATAATGCAAATATAATTAGAGTCTTTTTCATTTTTTACACCTCCGGGATATTATTGTTCAACGATCATGCCATTTTCGAAATCAAAGATTCCCTCTTTTTCTTCCCCATTCACTACAAAGGTAATAAAACCCTTTTGTGTAAGATCAATTTCGGTCATGTCAAGCTCTGTTCCATTCTCATCAACAAACACGCCGCTGGGATTCTGATTTGAACCGCTTAAAACTACTGTTGGAAGCTCCGCATTTTCAACCTGACCTTCGGAAAGTAGCATCGCAGCACCCCAAATCCATGGACCGGACCACCATGCGGTTAATGTTGCACAGGCAGAAAAAACCAAAACAACTGCCAAAAAGGCAACGATACCGCTTAAAGCAACTATCTTTTTCATAGAAACACCTCCTTGAGATTTACTTATATGTTTTACAGATATAATCATTCTTATTATACCACTTTTTAACGACGATCACAATATGAAAGTGTAATCTGAATATAGTGAGTCAATCTTCATAACTGCGCATGATCCTGATGATTTCTTCTTTGCTGTCCAGGAAAATATCGGTGAGTGTAGGGCAAAAATGTTTACCTCTACTTTCTTCTATAATTCCGAAGGCCTTTTCCGGTGAAAAAGCGGGCTTATAAACCCTTTCACTGATTAGGGCATCAAACACATCGGCTATTGCCACAATTCTGCCGGGAATTGAAATTGCTTCACCCTGTAAGCCCTTTGGATACCCGGAACCATCCCATTTTTCATGATGCTCGTTAATGATTTGGATACACGTATCCAGAAAATGGATATCTGTGGTCTGTATCAATGTGTTGTTCATTTTGAAAATAACCTGTGCACCAAAATCTACGTGCTTCTTCATAAATTCAAATTCTTCCGGATTTAATTTTCCCGGCTTTAAAAGAATTTTGTCGGGAATTCCAACTTTCCCGATGTCGTGTAGAGGTGCAAACCAGAAGATTTCTCTTATAAGTTTGGGCGTTATCTTTGGATTGATATCCATTAATTTTTGTGCCATCAACCGTGAATAATTTGCCACCCTTGAGAGGTGGTTCCCCGTTTCAAAGTCCTTCTTTTCCACCAGATCGGCAAAAGCCTCGGAAGTCTTTGCAATCAGTTCTTGCATGAGATACGCGTTGTATATCTCACTTTTCAACGTCTTGGCAAATTGCCTCATGGTTTCTTCATCTTTTTTTCCAAAGGCTCCCTTTTTATCGTTGTTGGCAAAAATGAAACCCAGTAAACCGGTCTGAGTATACATGGGAACGGTAATACTGGAGCGAAAACCTTCTTCCAGGATCATCCAAGTGCTGCTATTACGATGAACTTTATTGTAATAATCTTCCAAATCGTTGATAATTCTCACATCATTTTCCGAACGCAAATGAATCAAACTCGTCTTATCAATCTCCGCTTTAAACCCCGCACTTAATATTACTCTGGGTTTTTCGGTTTTCAAGGTTTCAGCAATAACATTACCATTTTTGTCTGCAAAGGCAACGGCAAGCCTTTGAATATCCATCTGGCTCTTCAAAAGGGGATACATTTGCGGCAAAATGCTCTCCAACATTCCAAATGAATCGTATTTGAGTAATTCGTTCTGAAACTTGAGTTTTTTCTCAATCTCTTTAACCTTTGAATACATAAGAGTGGTTTCCATGCATTGTGGATCAATTTGTGATGTCATTTCTTCACCGTCAATAATGGCTTTCATTTCCTCAATTGTGCTGTCAACGGCATAGAAGTACCTTTTCTGAAAGGTATAGGAAACGATCAAGATGATGAGTATAAAAACCAGCATAATAAAAGAAATGATGGTTATGACGTTGGAAACCGTCTTCATTTCTTCGTTTTTTTGATCTCTGTTGGCATTGATTTCCCTGGCCATATCTCCCAGTTTACCTATATAAGGAGCACTTCCTTTATTTATAAAAGTCAGGCGCGGAAAATCATCCACATTCTTTTCTGAGTAATCAAAACCCAAAACAGCAGTTTCTTTGAGAAAGGCATCGTGCTTTTCTTGAAAATACAGCAGTTCTTCTCTTACATCTTCGAACTGGCCGAAGGCTACAAAATCATCTGCGCTCGAATTCAAGGACATGACATTAATACGGTTAAGAGAACTGATCATGTTGTTGATGAAACTGACAGAGGTTGATGAACAATTGTTGATCTTCTCATTTTGAATGCTCTGATTAAAATAGATAATCAATAGTATACTGATCATACCGATTAAAACAATGGTGATGATTGTAGATCTTTTGTATATTTTTCGAATGCTTTTTTCGTTCATCTTGCCCCTCCGTTGATTGTGTCTGTAGTCTATTATCATGGTGGTTCAGTTTTCAAACCCATAATGATATAATTATACACTATAACAAGAAACGGAGAAAAATTAATGTTCCATTGATGGGAGTAAAGAACATGAGAAAAGTATTACAGATTTTAATTTTTTCGTTCAGTTGTATCTTATGGGTATTTGGTTCCCCATTTTTTTTTGAAGTTGAAATGGATGACCAATTAACCCCATTTCACTTATTGAAAATCCCATTAGAAGACGTTCCCGTTGATGTCCACTTTATCGAAGCAACCATCAAAATATCCGATGATACGAATACATTCGAACATATTTCCCATTATCCCATTTTAAAAAACAGCTTTGGAAAATCCTTTTCGCTCGTACATTTCCTTTGGCTGATAGAGTCCAAAGACTTGGAGATACAAGAGCAAATATTCCACAAACCTGTTAAAATTTCTTGTTCGTACACATACGGACATAACCTTGAAACACATTTCGCACTTCTTCAAATAGTTAAAGATCCAACATGTAACACAAGAATACTAACTCACACTATTCAACCGGAAAGTCAACCGGATAATTCCCCCTCTTTTAACAAACAGCATCAAAAGGCGGTCATCTTTATTCACGGTATATTGGGTGGACGTTACGAAACAATCCTTGAGAATTACTCAAAAACATTAGTGGATGGCTGGAAAAGTGAATCTTTAAAACAATATTGGAGTAAACATTATCAGTATGACAACGTTGATTATTTCGAGTATCAATTTGATTCCCTTTTTAAACCTGCAAATTATTATGGAGAAAAACTAAGCAAGATTCTAGAACAATCCGGAATACTTGATTCATATAAAGAAATATATTTGGTTTCTTACAGTATGGGAACGATTGTTGCCCGATATGCCATGAACACAAAACTTAGCAATTCAGAAAGATTTATGGGCGATCTAATACAAAAAGCCTTCATGATTGGTGGCGTTTTAGAAGGTACTTTCTTCTCAAACTTAACCGATTATCTTATCACTCAAATGCCGTTAGAGGAGACCCCTGAACTTATTAATGCCTACGAAAATAAATCAAAACCGGAAACTTTAAACACAATGTTTGACATTATCTTTCATCTTGAGGAATTTGCATTTGATCCGAATAATGTGGAATTTTTTTTTGAATCCTTCCTGGAACTCTATCGGACTAATCCTTTAATTGCAAATGTTATTTTTATTAGCTTTGATGATATACCTTTCATTGGTGGCCAACTCATTCCCTTTTCGGGCATGACTTCCATGAGATACACTTCGAATGACTTTCTCAATGAACTTGAAAATGAGCTGCAATTTCCAAAAGGAACTTATATCCCCAATATTGAACTCTTGAGATTAAATGAAAGTGAGAGGTATTATGACAAGTTGATATTAATCACCTCTTACATTGAAGATGCTCAAGAAACGCTGGAAAAATTAATCAATCTGACCAGATACTTCAATCCCCAAACCGTCTTTACGAAAATAACGGATAAAAATACTGGTATTTTATCCATACCCTACGTGCAATTCATCGGTCAAAGGGCTCTTTCACTCATAATGAAAAGGTTTGGAGAAAGAACAGATGACCCTTTGCACAGTATGAACGATGGTTTTGTAACACTTTGGAGTGAGCAATTAACCAGTCATCGGGAAAGAATCAAAGAAGAGAATGTGTTCCTGATTAAAAATCTGGATCATGCACAAATAAAAGATCACCCCATGGTTTTGGATATCGTAAGGTTTTTCATACAAGGAAATTGAAAGTGATGTGTAACTCTAATTGAACTTTATTAAGAATTTTGTTATACTCGTCTGTGCTTTCTGATGAGGTGAAAAATATGGAAAACATCAAAAAATTCAGTAGGAAAGAGGAACTTTTTAACAGCATTTCCCATGGATCCGGTGTGGTATTTGCCATCACCGCTCTTGTCTTAATCACAGTGTTTGCATCAAAGACAGGCGATCCATGGAAAATTGTCAGCGGGATCATCTACGGAGTAAGTCTCGTTGCACTTTTTCTCGCTTCAACCTTGTACCACGGATTTCGTGAAGGTAAAACCAAAGACGTGTTTGAAATCATGGATCACTCCGCCATTTTCATTCTGATTGCGGGAACTTACACCCCCTTTACTCTTGTGAATCTTAGAGGTCCCGTAGGTTGGAGCATATTTGGAATCGTCTGGGGGCTAACGTTGATTGGAATCATTTACAAGATCTTTTTCGTCAACAAATTCGTTGTCTTTTCAACTTTAATATATATCTTCATGGGATGGCTTATCATATTCGCTATCGGCCCTCTTTCAGAAACTCTTTCTTCCGGCGGCCTCTTCTGGCTGGTAATGGGAGGCGTTTTGTACACTGCAGGAACACCGTTTTATATCATTAAAAAGATACCCTTTAATCATGGAATATGGCATTTGTTCGTTCTCGCCGGAAGTATCTGTCATTTTGTCACGGTCTTTTTTGATGTGATCCTGTAGTTTTTTTACAAAACCGTAACTTCAAGGGCTTGATTTTTTTTAAATTTATGACTATAATTATGGTCAAGAGGTGAGAAGTTTGAGAAGGTTTTCTGAAATTGAT
>CAZRYM010000103.1:0-6952 GCA_964604305.1 uncultured Thermotogaceae bacterium
GAAATACATTGTATTTCATCATTTTATACATCCCGTTGATACTTATCGTTTCTCTAGGACTGGCTTCGCTTTTGAATGTGAAGGTTCCTGGGAGGAAGATCTTTCGAGTTGTTTTTTACATTCCCGTTTTAACATCCTGGGTAGCGGCGGCCTTGCTTTGGAGATGGCTCTTGAGTCCTTATTACGGGCCCGTCAACGAGATTCTTCAATTCTTTGGATTAAATGGTCCCAGTTGGTTGTACGATAAACACTGGGCTATGCCGGGGATTGTTTTTGCCAGTCTTTGGAAAGATATGGGATATTTTGGGTTGATCTTTTTATCCGCCCTGCAATCCATCGATAAGACTTATTATGAAGCGGCAAAGATTGATGGTGCTTCGGGCATCAAGAATTTCTTTAACATCACCCTGCCGTTGATTTCTCCCACCATGTTTTTTGTCATTATTATCTCAATTATTAACTCTTTCCAACTTTTTCCCCAGGTCATGATTATGACTCAGGGAGGTCCCTATGGGTCTACGCAAGTGATGGTGGAGAGGATTTATACCTACGCATTTGATTATTACAAGATGGGATATGCCACAGCTTTCTCATGGATTTTATTTGTGTTTATCTTTGTTGCCACAATTATCCAATTAAAACTTCAAAAGAAGTGGGTGCATTATGAGGGGTAGAAAGGTTGTTATCAGAAGGGTTATTTTTTATATTGTCGTAGCTGTATTGGCTGTTTTTGCGTTGTTACCTTTTTTCTGGATGCTTTCTACATCCTTAAAAGAAACCAAGGCACTCACCACGATTCCCATCCAGTGGCTGCCGGAAAAGCCAAGCTTCCAGTCCTATCTGGATTTGTTCAAAGTTTTTCCATTTGCCCGTTCGATTTTTAACAGTCTGTTTATTTCCATAGTGGGAACTGTTATCAGTGTTTTGTCGGCTTCCATGGCTGCCTTTGTATTTGGAAAGATTGATTTTAGAGGTCGGGAAATTCTGTTCGGATTTTTCCTGGCCACCATGATGATTCCTGGAAATCTACTGATGATCCCCAATTATTTAATTTTGAGAGAGTTGAATTTGTTGGATTCTTATACCGGTGTCCTTTTACCCAGTTTTTTCAACGCTTTTGGTACTTTTCTGCTGCGCCAGAATATCAAATCGTTACCGGACAGCTATCTGGAAGCGGCTTTTATGGATGGGGCTTCAAGAATCAAAGTGTTTTTCAAAGTGATTTTGCCGCTGATTAAGCCGGCCCTGACCACGGTAACTGTTTTAACGTTCATGGGGAACTGGAATGCGTATCTTTGGCCGTTGATTGTGTTGACTTCCAAAGAAAAAATGACACTCACGGTTGGATTGAGTCTTTTAAACGGACAACATACATCGGATTACAATATGTTGATGGCCGGTGCGATCATCTCGATTATTCCCATGATCGTTGTCTATGCCTTTTCACAGAAACACATCGAAGTTGGATTCAACGTCGGTGGTTTGAAATAAAACAAATCATCTAACGCAAAAAAGGAGAGGATTTTATGTTTAAGAAGTGTCTATTGTTCGTGTTGATTGTAAGTGTTGTAGCAGGAATGAGTTTTGCAGTAACAACGGTTGATTTCATGAATTTTTCATCTGCAGGAGATAACACTCAATATCTGGAAGAGATGAAGAATGTCTTTGAGGAACAAAATCCCGATATTAAGATTAAAATTGAAACAGTGGGATTTGGAGATTATTTCACTAAGCTCATGACGCTAATTGCGGGGAACAATCCACCGGATGCGTTTGAACTCAATTACGAAAATTTCTACACCTACGCTAAAAAGGGAGTATTATTGGACTTGGCCCAGCCTATGAAAGAGGTTGGATTTGACGAAGGCAACATCAACGAAATGGCTTTAAAGGCTTTTCAGGCAGACGGTAAACAGTACGGCCTTCCTTTTAGTTTCTCCAATGTTATTTTGATTTATAACAAAGACCTGTTCGATCAAGCTGGAGCAGAATACCCCACATTGGATTGGACATGGCAGGATGAACTGGAAGCGGCCAAAAAAATACGTGCCCTGGATCCCATGACTTTTGGGATTTATCAGCCCATCCAATTCTGGGAATTCTACAAAACAGTTCGACAGAATGGTGGCAGTTTATTGAACGATGATAAAACTGAATTCACACTGAACAGGAAAGAAAATATCGAGACCCTTCAATTCATGGTGGATCGTGTTCAAAGGTACAATGTGATGCCTAACGATGCACAGCTTGCCGGCATGGGCGACTGGGATTTATTCATCTCAGGCAGACTGGGTATGGTTGTCACAGGCATTTGGGCGTTACCCACATTCATTAAAGATTGTGACTTTAATTGGGATATTCAAGTAGAACCCGGAAATATTGCCAAATCTACCCATTTCTTCTCAAACGGTGTTGTCATCAGTAAAGATGCCAAGAACAAGGAAGCGGCATTCAAATGGATCAATTTCTTATCTTCCAGTAGAGAAGTAGCCAAGATTAGAATTGATGCCGGTTGGGAATTACCTGCAGTGACATACCAGGATATTTTGGATGATTATATCTCCCAAACTCAAATTGATAACCGAGAAGCTGTATTTGAATCCTAGAATTATATCGTTACACCTCCGGTAATAGAAAACATCGGTGAGATGACTGATATTATCAACCGCTATCTGGAAGAGGCAAGATATGGTGAGAAAACACCTGAAGAAGCTTTAAACGCAGCACAAAAAGAACTCGACGAAAAAATCGATTTAAAATAACGATCAATGGCTGGTGCGCTTTGGTGTGCCGGCCTATTATACAAAGTTAATGACATTAGGAGGATAACGTGGCTAAGAAAGCAACAAAAGAGGTAATGAAAGATATCAATTTAAAATTTCTGTTGAAGGAGATATATTATTCAAAAGGCATTGACAGGGCATCACTTGCGAAGAAAACACAGTTGAGCCCCGCTACAGTAACCAATCTTGTAGCTGAACTGAAAGAGCAAAACAAGATCAAAGAAGTTGGTAATGCCGTCTCCACAGGTGGAAGAAAGCCTATCCTTCTGGCAATTAATCCGGATTATATGTATGTCATTGGCATCAAGATTGGTTATCGGTATATCAACTTCATGCTTACCGATTTGAACGGAAATGTGAAATCCGTGGAGCAAAAGGCCTATGATGAGATTAGTACTCAGTTGATTATTGAAGAACTGAACAAGCGATGGCAACTTTGGAAAAAAGAATACGACATGGAAATTCTCGGGATTGGTGTGGCTGTATCCGGTGTGGTTGATTCCATCAATGGTACGGTAATTAATTCCTACTTATTGCAATGGCAGAATGTCAAACTTGCCGATTCTCTTAAAAAAGCATTTGCCGTTGATGTCCAACTGTTAAACGATGTGGATTCCTTTGCATTGGCTCAAATGTGGAAAGGGGAAGCCTATCGATACAAAAGCGCCGCTTTCTTAACCTTGGGTGTCGGAATCGGTGGGTCGATCATCCTGAAAGGAACGCTGTTATCAACGTATGGTGCCGTCACGGAATTCGGGCATATCACTGTCAGGGAAGAGGGCATCAAATGTAATTGCGGCAGTAAGGGGTGTCTTGAAGCGGAAGCCTCTTTTAAAGCTCTTGCGGAAAAAATCAATTTGGCAACCTCCTCTGAAAAACTAAAAAAGGCTTTTCAAACCATGACGGATGCGGAAAGTGCGGAGATCGATTTTCTTAAACTTGCCTTGAAAACAGATCCGCGGGCAGCGAATGTTGTATTCAAGGAGTATGCTATGTTGGTAGGGATTGCTTTAAAAGATATTATTAATATTTTCAGACCGGATTATTTTCTCATCGGGGGAGAAGCTATGGAATTTTCAGAGTGTTTTTATCAACAGGCTGTAGAATTTTCAAAAAAGAATTGTTTCAACGGTTTATGCGATCATCTGGTGTTTGACAAAGATCATATTGGTGAAAATGCATGGACACTGGGCTGTATTTACAAAGTAATCGATAAAAATATGTTTATTTCCAACATTAACCATTCATGAATTCGAGGGGTGAGGTTATGACACATTTTCTCCATTTGCCGTACGGAACACAAAATCCTTATGACGGTGAATATAAATACGAACGGGATCCTTTTATTCCCATAGCAGGGAAAAAGGTTATTCTCAATTACGCAACCGATCGGGGCGTTTTGGGACAAAGAAGTTGGGTGGAACTGAAAGAAAATAACGGGAAGGTAAAAATGATTCGCTCCGAATGCAGGAGAAATGTGCCTGAACAGCCCCTGTGGCAGGCTAAATTCACCGCCCCTTCTGCCGGAACACAGGTGTCTTACAGATTCGGTTTTGGGAGAGGCTTACATACTGCAGAATATTCGGACTGGTATGAATTTATAGCAAAAGAGTGGACAAATATTGAAGACAAATTTGAAATAACTGAAGATATTTTGTCATTCAATGCAAATCATCAGAAACGCGTTAAAAAGAATCGAATTAAAACAATCAACGCTTTAACGGACGGAAAAGATTATTTCGATATAAGTTTTGTGATTAAAAGAGAACCAGGGGAGAGTTTTTTTGGTCTGGGAGAACACTATGATTCCTTGGCACTAAAAAACGAGGACTATTATGCCTTTGTTTACGACCAGTGGAAAGTCCAAAAGAAAAAGGGATATGCCCCTGTACCGTTCATCTTTTCAGAGAAAGGCTTTGGGTTATTCTTTGATACCGGCTATATGACTCAATATACCTTGACTGAAGATCAATTAAGAATTAGAGTCTTTTCAGGGGATTTACCTATCCGGGATTTTCAAGTCCATTATTGGGAGCAGGAAAAACCAACTGAGCTGATTAAAAAGATGTATGCCATTTCAAAACCTACATTACCACCAAAATGGGCTTTTGGTCCCTGGGTATCTGCCAATCAGTGGAATTCACAAAAGAAAATGGAGGATGTCCTTAAAAAAGTTACCGAGTTAAATCTTCCTTCAACAGTAGCGGTTATCGAAGCTTGGTCAGATGAACAAAGTTTTTACATCTTCAACGGGGCGGAGTACGAGCCCGTGGAAGGAAATGAAGCCTTAACTCTAAAGGATTTTACCTTCAAAGACCCTTGGCCGGACCCCAAGAAAATGGTGGATGATTATGGTGAAAAGGGAATTAGGATGGTATTATGGCAAATTCCGGTTTTAAATTCCCCGGAAAGTATCAAAAAACAGCATGAAAATGACAAGCAATATATAACGCAAAAAAAACTCGTCGCCTTGAACAAAGATGGTAGCCCATACAAAATCCCTAAAAACAAATGGTTTGAGCACAGTTACGTGGTCGATTTCTTTCAAGAGGGTGCAAAGTGTTGGTGGCAGTCAAAAAGGAAATATTTATTTGAAGAAATCGGCATTGCCGGCTTAAAGACCGATGGCGGAGAACATCTTTGGGGACGAGATACGATGGTGGGTAATAATGAATCAGCTGCCAAAATGCGAAATCTTTATCCAGAAGCCTATTTTAATGCGGCCAAAGAGCTGGTAGGCAAGGATGGCTTGCTTTTCAGCCGGGCGGGATACAGTCGATCTCCTCAATCAAGCATCTTCTGGGTGGGAGACGAAGATTCCAACTATGAAGCCATGCGTGATAATTTTGTTGCCGGGTTGAATGTCTCCGTCTCGGGTAATCCGTTTTGGGGTTGGGACATTGCCGGATTCAGTGGTGAACTGCCCTCAAAGGAGCTCTATCTGACAGCTCTTTGGAATTCAATCTTTGTGCCCATCTTCCAGTTCCATTCTGAAGATCCCGGTGATCCCGTTCCTTCAGCCGAGCGTTCTCCCTGGAACATGGCAGAAGTTTATCAAGATCCTGAGATCATCAATATTTACAGGAGAGTAGTTTCCCTGAGAATGACCCTATTGCCTTATATCTATAAAGAAGCCGTCTATGCCGCTGAAAAGGGAGTGCCTTTAACAATACCCGTTTTTGAAAAGCAAATTGATTCCCAATTGTGTTATTATTTCGGACGAGATATAGTCGTTTTTCCTAATCTCACTGATGGAAAACAGGTCAAGACGATTGAACTCCCTGCAGGAGGTTGGATAAACCTCTGGACCGGAGAAAAGGTGAAAGGTCAAGAAGAACTAACTTATACAATGGACAAATATCCGCTGGTTTTTGTAAGGGAAAATGCCATTATCGAAGTGAACGTGGATGAAAGCAGAGATTTGTTTACCCCGAAGTGGAGTTTGGAAGAAACAGGCGTTATCATCTTTGCGCCCAAAGAAAAGGCATCACAATTTCAAAATTACCGAACATCTAAAATAAAATGGTTGGGATATATCACCCATTCTTCCAGTGACGGTATCATTGACATCGACTGGGAAAAAATCTAAGAAACAGGAAAGGAAGAATATGGATCTCGTCGCAAGCTCAATTAAAATCATTAAAGATAATCAACACGAAAGTGGTGCTTATATTGCCAGTCCCAACTTTTCACAATACGGCTTCAGCTGGCTCAGAGACAGCTCTTTTATAGCGGAAGCCATGCTTTTTGCCGGAGAAAAGGAATCCGCTCATCGATATTTTCAATGGGTGGAAGGGGTCATCCACAGGTATTCCGACAAAATCATGACAACCCTGTCCAAAAAAACTGAAGCGATTACTATTGAAGATTACCTGCCTACCCGCTATCGATTGGACGGGAAACTGAACAACGATAACTGGGAAAATGCTCAAATTGACGGGTATGGCACGTATTTGTGGGCATTGAATGAGTATTCCAAAAAAGCAGGATTTCCTTTCAAAATTCAACCAATCCAACATATCACCGAATACCTGGAAAAATTATGGAAACTCCCCTGTTATGATGCCTGGGAAGAGGAAAAATCAGCCGTTCACACCTCCACGTTGATATCAGTGGCAGCGGGATTAAAAGCTGCCGAAGAGCTTATGCAAAAGAAAACAGCTTGGGAA
>CAZRYM010000104.1:0-6925 GCA_964604305.1 uncultured Thermotogaceae bacterium
AGATACTTTCTCATTTTGATTCCTCTTTTGAATTTTTAGAAATTTTGAGGTTGATACTCGTACCAATCCCAAGCAAAACCCAAAATACAGTTGAGACAGAAACCACACTGTCGTTAAAAAATCCGGCTGTTAAATATCCGATGACAGAAAACAAAATGGCAGCTCCGATGTGTGAAATTAAATCATCCGGAGGCCTTTTTGTATATAGGATTATACTCCAAATAACATACATACTAAAAAAAATCATCAGAGCTATCAACGAAATGATTCCTGTATTAACGGCTGTCTGTAAATACATGTTATGCGCTTTATCAACGATGATGTTCATCTTTCCATAACTGATCATCTTTCCAACGTAATCGTTTTGTGGAAAGTAGATAGAAAATGTGTCCGGTCCGTTTCCTATGAAAAGAGTGTTTCCGATCATAGGAATTGTTCTTGACCAAATATAGCCTCTTGAGGATCCCCATAACTCTTTCCCTTTGAAACCCCAGGAAGGGATTTTTTGCAAATCAACAGGTTCATTGGCAGGATCAATAAATTTGAAGGAATCTTGAGTGATAAGAAAGTTAGCAGATAAATCGCCGTAATTAAAAAGGATGGCAACACCGTTTGTATGATTGGCAAATTGTAAAGAATACCTTGAGTATTTTGAGTTTTGGAAGCTAATGTTACTGTTTTTATCTACTGTATAGAAAAGATATTCGCCTTTTTTATCTTTAAAGGCTATTCCGTAATTACCAACATTTTCTATTTCCAAGTAGGAATTAGAGGAGATTATTTTTAATGAAGAGTCTTCAATGATAATATCTTCCAAATTCAATTTATTAATGCTTATTCTTGGATCAGAGGTGATGGAACGTATCTTTGCCAAGATCACGCCGCCTGTAAAATGGTCGGTTAGGAATAGTCCGAATAGTCCAATCAGCAGTATAATCAGAACCTGTTTCCATTTTTTAAAAATGGTTTTTCTCAGGAGGATGAACAAAACCAAGAAAGAAATAAACACACCCAATAACCCTGCCCTGGATCTTGAACCCATCAAAGTAAAAAATGCCGCTGCAAA
The DNA here is from genome assembly GCA_964604305.1 of uncultured Thermotogaceae bacterium. Classification (GTDB taxonomy): domain Bacteria; phylum Thermotogota; class Thermotogae; order MWEM01; family MWEM01; genus JASUTC01. Next base: position 1,067 of record CAZRYM010000104.1, read on the forward strand.
AAGAATGCCAAAAAGTACGGTGTGTTTTTTTTGCTTTGAAAGTATTATAAAACTACCAATGAATGGAAGAACAATAGTCATATAACTTCCATAATAATTAGGATGTTTGAAGGTGCTAAATACCATCGACTCTTCCACTTGAAGAGTTAAATACATTGCCTGACTTTCGTAGGCATTTGGCAGCATTAATCGCTTACCGAAATCTGTTCTAAAAAAGTCCATTTTAAAAAACTGAAAAACTCCGATTGTGATGATGATAACTGCTGAAATGATAAAGAAAGTGAGGATTATCTTGATTTGACTTTTTTTGTTGACGAAATTTAAACTATAGATGAAGAGGATCGCATAAGAAATGATTGCCAATGCCCCTTCATATCGATTATAAAAACCAAGCCATGAGATTTTCTGATAGTCTGAGAAAAGAGCTGACAACACAACAAATATCAGAAACAAAAACAGAGGTAGGTACATGTTTGTTTTTTTGAACAAGCCGCTAGATTTTACAGCTTTCCAAAGCATGATGATTAAAGAAAGTACTCCTGTAGAAATCAGAGATATCGATTTGTAATAAGAAAAGAAGTCATAGTCGACGTCAGATTTCCAAAACGAAGTTCCTCCTTCTGTCGGCGAAACTTTCAAAAAGACGATCAGTGGGATTATCGCAAGAGATATAATTAGGGGGAGTATTTCAAAATAATCTATCAATGTGTCTTTTGATAATCTGTTGCTTTTTTTTAAAGTAAACATTTTCTGACCTCTTATGGTTTTCATGAGACCCCAAAATTGATTAAAACAAATAATAACAAGTTATTATTTCTCAGATTATTATACTACACATTTTAGAATTATTCAGATAATGAATAAAAATTAAATAATTAAACTTATGAACACCAATTATGGTCTTCTGATAAGTAATTTGACCGGTAGTGAGAAAAAATAAAACCTCCCGTTAGGGAGGTTTTGGTAGGTATTTAAATATAACTTGGTGGCGAGGGGCAGAATCGAACTGCCGACACGCGGATTTTCAGTCCGCTGCTCTACCTACTGAGCTACCGCGCCATGGTGGTGGGCGTAGCAGGATTTGAACCTACGACCCTCTGCTTGTAAGGCAGATGCTCTCCCGCTGAGCTATACGCCCGAAATGGCGCTCCCACGGAGGTTCGAACTCCGGTCTCCACCTTGAAAGGGTGATGTCCTAGACCACTGGACGATGGGAGCATAACTCATTTCTGTGTCAACGACGTATATATTACTATATCAAAGGGGATTTGTCAAGTCAAAAATATTTAATTTGCTTTACAATCCAAATGACTTTAAGAAAACGCCTTAAATTGAATCCTCTGAGAAAAAATCAAAAATCCCTTTGTTCAAGCTCTATTACCTTTCGTTTCACCCTTCCGAATCGGTTTGCGCCCCATATTCCAAGCAGTATCAAAATGGAACCCACCAGATGGTACCAGTAAAAGGGTTCATTATTGATGAAAACGCCAGCCAGAATTGATACGATGGTAGTTAGATTTCCAAATGTGGCACTTATACTGGCGGGAATCTTTGAGAGCATAAAATTGACAAAGAAAAATGCCAATACGGATGAGAGAGTTCCAAGATATAAGATGGAAATGACCACCTGTTTATTTTGAAAGGCGTAAATGTATTCGGAAAGGTTACCTTCCAAACCCAATTGAGTGATGGCTATGATGTTAAACACGATGGTTCCAAACCACATCATAACATACGTGATTTCAATCGGTGTAAACTTAAGTGATGACTGTTTTGAAAGAATGTTGTAAAATGCTCCTGCCAACACAGCTCCCAGAAGCAGCAAGATGCCCCAGATATCCCCTGAAATGCTAACAGCGCTTTTCATCAGGACAATAAGTATGACACCGGATACGGATAAACAGATAAACAGAGTCTGTAAAAAGGTGGTTTTTTCTCCCAGAAAGAAGAATGCCATCACGGTAACTGCTATAGGAATAAGGGATATCATGATACCGGCTTCGGAAGATGTTGCCAGCCTTAGTCCATAAGCTTCAAAGATGAAATAAAGTCCGGGTTGAACCAGAGAAAGTACCAATAATGATTTGATATTCTTACCCTTTAAGTTTATTTTGATCAGTTTAAAACTTTTTAGAATTTGCATAACGATCGCTGCCATTAAGAATCTATATGCCAAAAGCTGGAATGGATGGATGGTTTCAAGTGCTGCTCTGCTGAACAGGAAAGACAGACCGAATATGGTAGAAACACCTATACCAGCGATTATTGCTGAAATTGGAATTTTCATCATTAACCTCCTGAAAGTACGGTTTACAAAATACTTAAAGATTATAGCATTAATTTTAAAAATTTCATGATACAATAAAAAAAATTTAAGGGGGGAGTTTATGCTGAATTTTGCGGTTTTAGTTAATACCTTTGCAGTCATTGTGGGCAGTATTATCGGAATGACCCTTAAAAGTCGTCTTAAGGACGTTTATAAGAAGAGAATGTTTCAAGCCGTTGGGGTGGTTACACTTATCATTGGCGTTAAGATGGGATTGGAAGCCAACGAATTTATTGTTGTTCTTGCGTCTATGGCACTTGGCGGTGTGATTGGTCAATGGATTGGTATTGAAGAAAGAATCGGACGCCTTGCTAACCGGATCGAAAAAAGTAAAGGTGAAACTCATTTTGTAAAGGGATTTGTGACGGCCACAGTTTTGTTCGTCGTAGGTCCCATGACGATATTGGGTTGTTTTGCAGCCGGAATAGAAGCGGATCCCTCTTTACTGTTGCTCAAATCAACTTTAGACTTCATTGCTGCGATTATTCTGTCTTCATTATATGGCTTGGGTGTCTTATTTTCTGGCTTAAGTGTTTTTCTGGTACAAGGGCTTCTTGTGACGTTTGCCTCGCAACTAACCATACTTTCCCTACCGCAATACTTGAATGACTTTACAGGAGTTGGGGGTGCAATTCTCCTTGTGATAGGATTTGGACTTACAGAAATTAAAGAAATGAAGGCCGGGAATTTTCTACCGGCACTGGGTATTGTTGTTTTTTTTGATTGGATTTATACTTTTTTTGCTTAAAAGACCCCGCTGCTGTCAAACCCCTCACCATAAACTGTTTTAACAGAGGAAACAGAAATAAACGCCTTTGGATCTTCTTCTATTGCAATATGAATGATACGTTGCTCCTCCCTTTTACCTGCAATAATGGATAGAATCTGTTTTTCGTTTCTGGTATACCAGCCTGTACCGGAATAAACGGTGACACCCCTTCCCAATTCAGAAGTGATCTTATCTGCGATAGGTATAAATTTATCCGAGATGATGGTAATCTGTGATGATTGTCTGTTACCCTGCAGGTGCTTGTCGAGAAAATAGGAGGAAATTCCCATGGCAACAATACCATATATGATGGCCTCCAGAGAATTGTAAATAAGATAGGCAGAACCGATAATGGCCATATTCAAATAAAAAGAAAGTCTTCCGATGGCGATGTGTAAAAACCGCTGCAAGATCATGGATATGATATCCGTTCCTCCTGTGCTGCCCCCTTGGGAGAACACGATCCCGACGCCAAAACCACAAAAAAGCCCCCCCAAAAAAAGGGAAAGAAAGAGTTCGTCTACAACGGGTTTTACTGCAAAAGGTTCCAAAACGGTCAGAATTCCCGAAAGTAAAAATGTAGCAAAAATTGTTTTAATTCCAAAACGTGCCCCTAAAAATTTGATAGCTATTAAAATCAAACAGATGTTAATTGTTATATTGGATACTCCAAAAGGTATACCAACACTATCCCTTATGATTAGAGAAACACCTGTGATGCCACCGGCAACAATCTGATGCGGTGCCCAGAAAAATAGATATCCAACAGCATACAAGATAAGCCCGATGCTGATAATGATGTATTCTTTTACTTTTCGTCTTTTTTTATTCATTTTCTCCCTCCTCAAAAAACCAAACAAATATATCATTTTAATTCCAATTCTCAAAACACTCTTATTCTTAAGGGTTCAAATCAAATAATATGATAGTCAAACCATATAATTTAACTTGAAAACTAAATAAATCGATAAAAATCAAATATTTTGATTTAAAAATAAATAATTTTAATAAAAAACTTGACATTTATGATTTTATATGATAATATATAAATGTAGACGAAGAAATAAACGGAATGAAGAATTATTTTAAAGGGGTGATTGAAAATGAAAAACAGATTAAGAAGAATATATAATAAAGAATCGGAAATTTTGATGAAGAAGGCAGACGATTGTTTTTATAACTCACTGGAAAAATTACCTTTGGAGGTGTAGAGAATGAAAAGATTATTGGAGAAGTTAAACGTAAGAGCCACTATTCAGATAGAGAAGGAAATGCTGGAAAGAGAAATTGCAAATGCACAGAAAGCTTTTGAATGGTCTTTAAGGTTTTAAAGGAGGGAGTGTTATGAAAAAATTATTCACACAGTTTGTTTTCAATAGAGATGAAAAGGTAGACAAAGAAGTTTTAAGAGCAGAGCTTGAATCAGCCAGAGAACAGATGGAATGGTCTTTAAGGTTTTAAAGGAGGGAATGTTATGAGAAAATTATTTACACAATTTGTGTTTAATAGAAATGAGAAAATCGATGAAGAGGTTTTAAAGGCAGAACTCCAATCAGCCCAAGGACAAGTTGAATGGTCCCTGAGATTTTAAAAGGAGGTAATACCATGGTTAATTTTGAACTGGAAAGAAGAAAAAGAGAATTACAGAAAAGAGAAAGAAATCGAATCGAATTTTTAAACGAACTTTATAGATTTTAACTCTAACTTTTAAGAAAGGAAATTAAATATGATTATATATATATAAAGAGGGTACCTCTGATAAAGATGGTGCCCCTTTTTTATTATGATATAATGAGTTGAAAAAAAAGAAAGAGGTGTAAGTGTGTACGTTTTTCCGGATTGTATCCCATGTCATTTTAATCAGATGGCTAGAATTATAAAAAGTTTGAATACTACAGATGAAGAAGCTTTTTTATTATATAAAAAGGTAGCAAAAGAATTTTCGAAAATGGGGAACCAGATCACCCCGGTGGAAATGGCCGACGTCTTATACACCGTTGTAGAAGAAGAGTTGGGTGTTTACGATGTCTTTTATGAAGAAAAAAAGGAAGCCAATGAAATGGCCATGAAGATCATAGATTATATCGTAAAGGATCCGGCATCAAAGGGATGGGCCTTAAAAACTTTTGCAAAACTTTCCGCTCTGGGGAATCAAATAGATCTTGGTGCGCATGATGTTGACTTGGCGCTACTTGAAAAAGAAATTATTTCCAAGGCCTTTGAATTGACATTTGAACGGGATACTTTTGATGAGTTTGAGAGACGATTAGAAAAAGCTCAAAGCATACTATTCATATTGGATAATGCAGGCGAAGCGGTTTTTGACAAATTGTTCATGAAAAAGATAAAGGAAAAACACCCCACTATTAAGATGTATTCAGCTGTCAGGGGAAGAACAATACTCAACGATGTTACCTTACAGGAAGCCGAATTTATAGGATTGGGAGAGGTGAGCCGAGTGATAGACTCTGGCTCCATTTATCCCGGAGTTGTAATTGGAAAGACAAACAAGGAATTTTCAGAAATATATGATAGTGCTGATATAGTCGTATCCAAAGGTCAGGGGAATTTTGAAGGGCTCTCAGGAAATGCGGTTGAAAAACTTTTCTTCTGTCTAATGGTGAAATGCGAAACGATATCAAAGTTCATAGGAATTCCAAAAGGATCCACCATCTTTTCGAACGACATAAAGACCAACTAAAAATTCCGCGTTACCTCGAATTAACACACACGGAAGATTGACTTAATTGACAAAAGAGACCTA
>CAZRYM010000105.1:0-6879 GCA_964604305.1 uncultured Thermotogaceae bacterium
GAAAGCAAACAGCTCTATCAATTAGTTGCTGAAGACACACCTGCCATGATTTGTAGATCTCTGCCAGATACACGAATCATTTATGCCAATCACGCCTATTGTGAATTTTATGAAAGAACAGGTGAATCGCTTATTGGAAAAGCTTTTCTCGATTTGATTACTCAAGAGCAACGTGAAACCATACGATCTGCTCTTTCTAAGCTCACCATTGATTCCCCCAGCATTACCAATGAACAATTAGTTCCCTCTCCTGATGGAAGTGGATTACGCTGGCAACGTTGGACCAATCGGGCCATTTTTGATGAAAAAGGCAATCTCTTTTGTTATCAGTCCATTGGCATGGACATCACAGAACAAAAAAAGGCCGAGATGGCTTTAAAAAAGGCCAAAGATGATTTACAGAAAATTTCTGACAACATGTTGGATTTAGTCTCTGTCACGGATATGGATGGGAAATATAAATTTGCCGGTGCTTCCCATAATATTTTAGGTTATAAAAATGACGATCTGATCGGCAGAAATGTGATGGACTTTGTCCATCCTGATGATTTTCCGAGAGTTCAGTCAAAATTTACTGAACTCATAAGCCAAAAGACAAAGACGGGAAAGGCAACCTATAGATATCGGTGTAAAGACGGCTCTTACCTGTGGTTTGAGACATTCGGGACCATCATTTTAGATGAAGAGGGTAATCAAAAAGAGATTCTTTTTAACACAAGAGATATTACCAATCAAAAAAGACTGGAAAAAGAAATCAGAGAAAGCGAACAGAGATTTCGAACGCTTTTTGAAACGATGGCACAAGGTGTGGTCTACCAGAACAAAGAAGGGGAAATTATTGCTGCAAATCCTTCTGCCGAGAGAATCCTCGGTCTTACCCTTGACCAGATGCAGGGTCGAACTTCCACTGATCCAACATGGAAGGCCATCCATGAAAATGGTAGCCCATTCCCCGGAGAAGCCCATCCCGCAATGGTGGCATTACGAACCGGTCAACCTGTTTTTGGTGAAATCATTGGTGTCTACCACTCTCGAGACGAAAAGTACCACTGGATCAAAGTTAATGCCGTTCCTCAGTATCGGGAAGACGAAAAAGAGCCTTATCAGGTGTATGCAACATTTGAGGATATTACAAAGGAAATTGAAACGAATCAGTTATTACAAAATCAACAACGCCAGCTTGAGGCAGCATTTCAAGAAACCAGCAAACAAAAACGACATTTGGAGGCGATTCACGAAATCGCCGTAAACGTCTTGAACTCCACAGACTTTTTGGAAACGGCAACCAAGCTCTTTAACGACTGTAAAAATTTGATAGGAGCCACTTCGGGCTATGTAGCCCTCTTGAATGATGCAGGAGATGAAAACGAAGTCCTTTATCTGGATTCAGGCGGGGAGGATTGCACCGTTGATCCGGACCTGCCCATGCCAATCAGAGGCCTCAGGAGCATCGCCTATCACTCGGGTAAGGTTGAATACCACAACGATTTCATGCACTCACCCCATTGGCAATATATGCCGCCTGGGCATGTGGATTTAAACAACGTGCTGTTCGCCCCCTTGAAAAACAATGAAAAGGTTGTTGGACTACTGGGTCTTGGTAATAAAAAAGGTGGATTTACAGATGAAGATGCCAAAACGGCAAAGACGGTGGCCAAATTTGTCTCCATTGCCCTTCAGAAAAGCCAATTGATCAGTCAGCTGACTCAAGAAAAAGAAAAAGCGATAGAGGCCAACCGGGCAAAGAGCAGCTTTCTTGCCAATATGAGCCATGAGTTGCGAACACCTCTCAACGGAATCATCGGATTCAGTGATGTCCTAAAGAACACCTCATTGAGTGATGATCAGAAGGGCTTTGTAGACATTGTCTATTCCTCAGCCAAACATCTATCAGACGTTATAACCGATATCCTGGATTTCTCACGCATCGAAGCGGGAAAATTTGACTTGCATCCGGCAAAAACTCATTTAAAGGAGCTGGTTGAAAAAACAATTTCCATTGTACGTCACAAAGCTGAGCAAAAGGGATTGTCTTTAAGCCTTTCCTTTGGAGATGACTTGCCTCAAACAGTTGAAGTAGACGGACCAAGACTGAGACAGATCCTGTTAAATCTCCTCTCCAATGCCGTGAAATTTACAGATGAAGGTTCTGTTCAACTATCAGTGAAGTTAATGGAAAGACATCCTGATAGCGCCTTGCTAATGTTTAAGGTTGCTGACAGCGGGATGGGCATAAAAGAAGAGGATCAGGCAAGGATTTTTGAACCCTTCCACCAGACGGATATGTCTAATTCCAAAAGTGCCGAAGGCACCGGTCTTGGACTAGCCATCATCAAAGAAATGTTGGAGAAAATGGACAGTACGCTAAAGCTTAAAAGCATTTACGGCAAAGGCAGTACATTTTGTTTCGAGTTGCTCTTACCATATGAGCAAGAACAGACAAAGTATTCAGACAAAGCAGACTCAAACACTGCTGATTTTTCATCCTTCAAAAACAAAAAGATCCTCATTGCTGAAGACAATTTGATCAATATTAACTATGCACAAACCGCCATTTCCATGTTTTCAAAAGATATTAAAATCATTAAAGCCAAAGACGGCCAAGAAGCCTATACCCTTTTTCGAAAACACAATCCCGATCTCATATTAATGGACATCGTCATGCCAAAAGTAGATGGCTATCAGGCAACCGCCATGATACGACAATATAATAAACATGTCCCCATTGTCGCCATGACGGCAAAGGCCTTGAAAGAAGACAAAGAAGATTGCCTGGCAGCCGGTATGAACGATTACATCTCAAAACCGGTTTCTATAGACCGATTAAAGGAAGTGTTAAAGAAGCATTTAGTGAATTAACTTCAAAAGAATAAACATTATAGATAATACTCAGATATTGAATCAGGGGGACATTATGCTGTCTCCCTGATACGTTTTTGGGAGCCAGTTCAGTTCTACTTTGCGTTGATTTAAAGACGATGGTGTATAATAGAAGTAAAGAATTCCTTACTTTAAGGAGGTTTTTACATGGAGCTTGCTAAGATTACTGCTAAAGGTCAGGTCACAATACCGGTAAGTATTAGAAAGGAGCTTGGTTTAAAAAAAGGTGACAAGATTGTCTTTTTGCACTATAATGGGAACATTATCATTGCCAATTCAGCCTTAATCGCTTTAAAAAAGGCTCAAAAGGGATTTTCATCAGAAGCTGAAAAAGCAGGGTTAGTTGATGAAAAAGATGTTATCGATATGGTCAATGAAGTGAGAGAAGAACTATCTGAAAAATACTTGGAAGAAGATTAAAGAGGATGCGGATAACAGTAGACACAAATGTCCTGATTTCAGTTTTGATTTTTAACAGTAAAACACTTAATATGCTTATGTATCACGTGCTTGTTGATCATACTTTGGTTCTATCAACGTATATTCTTGAAGAATTGGAGATTGTTGTACAAAGAAAATTTCCAGAAAAAACAACTGTGATTAAAGAATTTTTGAATGAGCTACCATTTGAATTGAGTTACACACCAAAGAACATGGACAAGAATTTATTTGAAATAAGAGACATGAAAGATTATCCTGTTCTTTATAGTGCTATAAATGATAATGTGGATATTTTCATTACCGGTGACAAGGATTTTTTTGATTCAGTTGGTATAGAAAAACCCGAAATAATCACACCCAAAGACTTCTTAAAAAAATATTGCAAAAAAAGATGAGTTGGATTGAGAAGCTTATCAAATAACTGTTCTTAGTCTTTTTGCAAGCCTTTTTATATTCTTGCGCATCAGTGCGACAGCATATGTCACACTCTTTTTTGTATACTCTAATAAATGGAACTTAAAAGGAGGCGGAGACATATGATTCAAAAAGACTATATGCACATCGCATTCAAAGGAAGCGCGTATGAAGTGGGTAAAAAACACGGAGAATTAGCGCTGAAAAACCGAGGATTTATGGAATTTGTTCTTTACAGGCCTGATTTTGCAAAACTGATCCCGGGAGAAGCGATGAATCAAATCGTCAAATTTATAGACAAGCATTGTCCCAATGTCAATGAGGAGATACAAGGAATGGCCGACGTGATGGGTGTTAAGCCGGAAGCAATTTGTTATTATTTGTTCTCTTATAAATTTCAGGGGGCGTGTAGTCACTTTGGTATTACTAGGCCATTCACTGAAAACGATCACACCCTATTGGGAAGAAGCTATGAATTTTCTCCAGAGATGACCGATTGTATATTTGCAGATATACAAGAAGATGGCTGTGCAAGAAGCATGGGTTTCACTTCCATTGTTTTCGGACGTTTGGATGGGATGAATGAATACGGACTCGCCATGACTATGACAGCCGGGATACCGCCTATAGAAGAATTCGGAGTAGAGGGGATCATGTTCTGGACAGTCATGCGAAAGGTATTGGATCAGTGTAAAGATGTTCATGAAGCCTGGGATCTCATCAACAGTATACCATCGGGTTTTTGTCCCACCTATCTTGTGGCTGACCAACAGGGAACGATCATGCTCGTTGAGCAGACACCAAACAAAATTGAAAGAAAAACTATCAACAGCGAATCACAAGAGCATCTCCTTGCCGACACTAATCATTTCAACCTCAAGGGAATGATTCCATACAGACAACACTTTTTCAAAAGCTCACTACATCGCTATGACCTGATTTTACAGACCTTTAAGGAAGAGAAAAAATACTCGATCAAGGATATGCAAACACTCTTGACCACTCAATATCCAAAGGGCTTAAGTGTGCCTTACTATAAAGAGACATTCGGAACCCTCTGGTCGTCTGTCTTCGACTGCGAGGAAAGAACGATCAGGCTTCGCATGGGTAATGTCTCAAAAGACTGGCAGCACTATTCGTTTGATACGCCGATTCAAGAAGAGGTTCAGTCTTATTCGATTGATTTAATGGATAAAATAGCGCCTGAGAGTTATTGGGAGAAATTTTAAGTTTCATTCCAGGTACTGTTTTTGATGAAAACACCTCTCTTTCGTATTGAAATGAGAGATTTTTTTGTATCGCTTGATTATTCTTTTCTTTTAAATAATTTGCCAAACATTCTGCCCACATCATCAAGGATACTGCCGTCTTTGTCCGCATCCAGAAGCTGTTCAGCCATTTTTATTACATCAGAGCTACCACTTTGTTCTATAGCTCCGCCCATCAAATTAGAAAGGTTTGAAACATTCACATCCAGCTCTTTTTGCTGTTGCCCCAATGCACCGAGAACTAAAGGCGCTAACTGGCTAAGAACAGTTGACACTTGATTTTGCACCAGATTGGTCTGTTTGGCAAGATTCGTCTGGACTCTTTCATTTTTATCTTCAAAAATATGATTCAGGATTTTTTCTCCATCCGTCTTGTCAACTTTATCCGGATTCCGAGCCATTTCCTCCACATTATCGTCCTGATGCTTCTGCAAGGCTTTATATAGAGACTGGGCGCCACTTTCAGTTTTCGTATTCCGGTCCATTGCCTTCATCATAGTGGGCATCCCCAAATTGATTAACTTCTGCACCTGTTCCTTGTTGGCACCAACTGAACCGCCCAAGTTTTCCAAGGCTTCTTTATTCATCAACATACCAAATAAACTGGAAATATTCATAGGACATCTCCTTTTTTCGCAATTTGCAAACTTTATTATCTCATATATCATATGATTTTATCAAGTTGGATTTTCTAAAAAGCTGATTTTGCCCAGTGAGTTTGTCAGATATGGCAATGTGGCAACTCCCGGGATCTCTTTCCAGTAATCCGGAATAGGTTTTAATTTTTCATTGGCCCTACAATCGCATCCGCAATGGCCAATGCCTTTCCCGCCGATTCCAGTGAAAGTCCAGAAATGTTTGTATCGTTTTCCAAACTGTTGATTACTTCTCGCATAAGAACCTCGTATTCATTCCTGCCGGGTATTTCAACCGAAGTGGCTTTTTCAGAAGTGAAAAGGTTCATTTTTTCAAAAATCACTTCACCGTATTCCCCTGTAAAATGGATACTGCCCTTCTCGAAAACGACTGTAAAGCCTATTTGAAAAGGCGCTTTAGCCGGTAATTGACTGGTTGCCTCTACCATCGCCACGGCATCTTGGTAAGTCAATGTGGCATAGACCTGAGAATTTTTATGTTCCAATCCCTTGGCAGTAACTTTTAATGGAACACCCAATAATTCTGAGACAAAATCCAAGTTATGAATCATCATGTCATACACTAATTTGCGAATGGTCATATCTCCCCAGTTTGGTGGCGTACGTTGATAGCAACTTACCGAAATGGGGCTTCCTAAAGATTGGTCTTTGGCTTTTTCTATAGCGTATCGATGGGGATCGGAATACTTGATAAACAAGTCTACAAAGACTTTTTTTTGATGAGTTTGAGCAGCTTGCTTCATTTCCTCTATTTCAGAAACATCATAACTAATGGGGGTTTCGCAAAACACGTGTTTGCCGTTTTCAAGGGCTTTGATCACATATTCTTTGTGTATTTTTGTGGGCAAACAGATATCCACCAGATCGATGGTGTCATCGGTCAATAAATCTTCTATTTTGTCAGTGGTTTTTATTGAAAAATCTTTTTCTATCTCATTTAATTTGTCCCGGTTTCTTCCAAAAACCTTAACGATTTGCACATTGTTCATCTTTTGATAGATCTTTGCATGTTCTTTCCCGAATCCGGTTCCCAGAATGCCAATCTTTACCATGCTTATCCACTCCTATTCAGCAACAGGGACTGTTCCTGATGAAAATTCGGGCGGAAACATCGGTCCGCCCCGACGGGTCTAAAAGAGGGACCCTTTATAATTTCATCTTGAGAATTTCTTCTTCATCATCCTTTTCTCCCGTATCCACAAATCCGTAATTCAAATAAA